>JAGLCR010000055.1 GCA_023146135.1 Bacteroidales bacterium | reverse complement strand
TTGCCTCCTTCGTCGGCCATCCCAACGGGGGTGGGTTCCAAAGAAATCCTTACGCAATTTTTCAAATTGCTTGGTTTTTTTGCATTTTAAAGCTAACAAAAGCCGAGCTTTTGACGCTTTAAAATGCAAAAAAACCCAACTGCTTTCGCTCTTGGGTTTTCTTTGGCGGAGAGAAAGGGATTCGAACCCCCGAAACATTTTCACATTTACACGCTTTCCAAGCGTGCCTCTTAAGCCACTCGAGCATCTCTCCTATAATTAAGGCCGCTAAATTAAATAAATAATCAATATGTGAACGGCCTATTTTTTTGCAGCTGAATATTTTAATCCTCGATGAAAATATTCAGCTAATTACTGTATGTTTATACTCCTTGGAGCAATGTTATCTATTAGTTAAGATTGTAATATTTACAGAAACTGCTCAAAGTCTTAAATAATAGAAACACAATTAGATATACGCTATAAACAAAGGTGTTATATAATTGAATAGTTCATCTTTATATTGATTATCACCTTACATTATTAATAGCTGTACAAAAAAGGTGTAAATTCGCAGCAATAATTAACCAAGAAAAAAAACTATTAATAAATTAATTTACTATGAAAAAAAACTTACTATTAATTATTGCTATAATATTCAGTGGAGCTTCAATGGCTCAAACGCTATTTTTCTCTGAGTATGTTGAGGGTTCAGGAAATAATCGTGCTATGGAAATTTATAACCCTACTTCTGCAGATATTAATCTTCAAGATGATGGATATTTGATAGCTCGTTATTCTAATGGTGGAACAACAGCCTATACGGTGGCTATTACAGGCACAGTTCCTGCAAATGGTACATGGGTTGCTGTTTCTGATAAAACCGACCCAAATGGAACAGGATACGACACTATGGTTGACCCTCTTTTACAGGCTGTTGCAGATACTTTTCTTTGCCCAACATACGGTGTAAATAAAACTTTCTATTTTAATGGAAATGATGCCATGACCTTAGAAAAGAGTAATGGTGTGTATGTAGATATCATTGGCGAAATTGGTGTAGATCCAGTTGATGCTTGGACCATGGATGCTAATGCAGGTTATACTTCTGCTTTGGGTGGTCGCTGGTGGACTAAGAATCATACTTTGATTCGTAAACCTACCATTACATCAGGTGTTACTGCAAACCCTACTCCTTTTATCGTGGGTACAGAATGGGATTCACTTCCTAAGAATGAATTCTCTTATTTAGGCTCACATACTATTGTTGGTATTAGCAGCTCGGTTAAGCAGAATAAAGCATTTTTCTACCCTAACCCTTCTTCCAACGGATGGTTTATGGTTAAAGGAACCGAAATTATTAAATCTGTGGATGTAATGAACGTTATTGGTCAGTCAATTGCATTTATTGAAAATCCAGCTGAACGTGGTGATATGCGTATTACTACTCATGAATTGACTAAAGGAATTTATATGATTCAAATTAATTTTGCAGATAATTCTTCCATTGTAAAGAAAATTATCATCGAATAATTTATTCGGGTTTAGAAAAAAAACCTCCTTATTATTATTAAGGAGGTTTTTTTTGCCTGAATTATTTCCTGCTTAACCCATTTCTTAACTTAATACGATCATTATGATTAAAAATTTTACTTTTTTAGTGATATTCTTATTACTATCAGCTTTTGGCTATTCTCAAAGTGGTAAGATAATAGGCGTTGTAACCGATAAACTTAGTGGAGAAACTCTTATAGGTGTAAATATCATGTATTTACCAGGAAAGGGAGTAGTAACAGATGTGAATGGAAAGTTTCAAATAAGTGTTCCTTATGGAACTTATAATCTTAAATTCTCCTACGTGGGTTATAACCCAATTGAAAAGAAGGTGGTAGTTGATGGGGCAAATATAAAGGTCAATATTTCGCTTGAAACGGAGATGCTTGATGGAGTAGAAATCGTTGCTGATATTGCCAAAGCTCGCGAAACGCCAGTTGCGTTTTCAACTATTCAGCCTAAGCAACTTGAAGAGGAGCTTGCCTCACAGGATCTTCCCATGATTTTGAATTCTACCCCAGGAGTATATGCTACCCAGCAAGGTGGTGGTGATGGCGATGCTCGTATTAATATTAGGGGGTTTAATCAAAGAAATATTGCGGTGATGCTTGATGGTGTGCCCGTAAACGATATGGAAAATGGATGGGTATATTGGTCAAACTGGTTTGGTTTGGATATTGTTACTCGATCTATTCAAGTGCAACGTGGCCTTGGAGCTTCCAAATTAGCACTTCCATCAGTTGGTGGAACCATGAATATTATTACAAAAGGTATTGATGCAAAAAGAAACCTTAAATTGAAACAAGAGGTAGGAAGTGATGGCTTTCTACGTACTTCCTTAGGTATTACTACTGGACAGATGAAAAATGGCTGGGGAATCACATTTGCAGGTTCTTACAAACAAGGAAATGGTTGGGTTGACCAAACGTGGACCAAAGGTTATTTCTACTATTTACGAGTGGATAAAAAAATAGGCAATCACCTAATTAGTTTCTCTACCATGGGAGCCCCTCAAGAGCATGGCCAGCGTTCGTATAAAAAACCTATCTATTCGTATGATACAGATTATGCTACCGAGCAAGGGATTGATCCAAAGGATTATATAAAAGGTTTACCTTCTAATTTAGGTTTACGATATAATGCCCATTGGGGTTATTTAACACGAACTGCCGATGGCGAAACAAACCCATCAAGGTTTAGTGAAAAGAAGAATTATTATTATAAGCCCATGTTTACCTTACGCGATTTTTGGAATATAAGTGATAAGGTTTATATGTCGAATATACTGTACGTTTCGATGGGGCAAGGTGGAGGAACAGGCCTTACTCATACTACCAATCCTTTGCCTGATGGCTCAATGGATTTCCAAACAATATATGATGGTAACCAAAAAGGTGTTGCAACGGGGAAATCGACCAATGATATTCTGCGTGCCTCAATGAATAATCACTTTTGGATAGGATTCTTAAACACTACAGATTATAAAATTTCCAAGAATTGGCAATTGAGTGGTGGAATAGATGTTCGTTATTATAAAGGTGAACATTACCGCAAATCATTTGATATGTTGGGAGCCCAAAGCTATAATGATAGATCTAAAGTGGGTACTAAAATGTTGCCAAACGATCGTACTAATCCTAATTATTTGAAGCAAAAGGACGATATTATCCTTTATCATAATGATGGAAAAGTAGGTTGGGGTGGCTTGTTTGGTCAGCTTAAATACAAACAAGGAACCTGGAGTGGGTTTATTAATGTTACTACCGCAGTTACAGGATATCAACGTATCGACTATTTCAAAAACAAAGACTTAGTAATTGGTGGCGAAGTATTTGAACAAGCAGTGGGTTATAATGAGCTGAAATATGATGTAAGTATTGGCGACTTTGTGTATTTGCCAGATACATTTATAGTTGATGGTAAAGCCTACACAATAAATTCTCCAGAGGCTCGTACTGCTCAAACAGATTGGACATGGATTCCTAGCTATACTATTAAGGGAGGTGTAAATTATAATTTCACCGAATCGCAAAATGTATTTGTAAATGTGGGAATGCTGAATAAGGCTCCTCGTTTTCAAAATGTATACGACAACTATAACCGTAAGTATAAAGAAATAAATAATGAAAAGATTTACGCATTTGAAATAGGGTATAGTTATTTTAATAGATATGTAACGGTTAATTTGAATGCCTATGCTACTAGATGGAATAATAAACCTGCTGATCGAGCCTTCTCGTATCGTGATCCCAATACTGATATTGCTTATAGTGTAAATATTAATGGAATGGATGCTTTACATATGGGTATTGAAGCAGAAATTGGTTGGAAGATAATGAAGGGCTTATTGTCTGAAACGGTTATATCTTTTGGCGATTGGAAATGGCTTTCGTCAGATTCGGCCCAAATTACCGATGATAATACAGGAAATGTAGTAGGTAATGTGTATTTTGATGCTAAAGGTCTTTATGTTGGCGATGCAGCTCAAACACAATTGCGCGAAAGTCTTCGTTGGCAATTGCCTTGGGATGCTGTTAAAGGGGCATATATAAAAGGTGCTGTTACCTATTTTGGTAAAAACTACTCGCAGTTTGACCCAATGACATTAGACCCAAAGAAATTTCCTGGTTCATTTGATGATGATGGTAATCCAAAGCAAAGTTGGCGATTGCCCAATTATTATACGGTGGATGCTTTCTTAGGTTATCAGTTTAAGATCAAGAAAACAA
The DNA here is from genome assembly GCA_023146135.1 of Bacteroidales bacterium. Lineage (GTDB taxonomy): Bacteria > Bacteroidota > Bacteroidia > Bacteroidales > UBA1556 > UBA6267. Next base: position 46,218 of record JAGLCR010000055.1, on the reverse strand, counting down.
GAATTAACCTTTCTTTTGTCGTGCTTAACATTTTAGATAAAGCCTATATATCAGATGCACAAAATAATGATCAGTATTCTGGTCAAACATTCAATACTTCGGATGCCCGTTCGGCAACCGTATTTTTTGGTATGGGACGTCGTTTTATGACTTCTTTAGCTTTAACTTTTTAGAAATAAAAAATAATTAATTAGAAATAGATATAATGAAAACAAAAATTTTTACTTTTCTCCTAATGTTTATCGCATTGGGAATAAATGCACAAACGATTTCAATCGATTCGGCTCGTACGCTGGGTATAGGTGCAACAGTTACCGTAAAAGGTATTATTACTAATGGCGATGAGCTTGGTGGTATTCGTTATTTTCAAGATACTACTGCAGGTATTGCAGCCTATAGCTCAAGTATGAGTGGTGTGCTTCGTGGCGATTCAATCCTAATCACAGGAACCATTAAAGATTATAATGAGTTAATGGAGATAGACCCTGTTTCTAGCTTTACAGTTTTAAGCAGTAGTAATACCCTTCCTGCTCCAGTTTTAGTAACACCTTTGCAAATTGATGAAACAAAAGAAGGTCAATTAGTTAAAGTTGATAATGCGATATTTACCACATCACCTGGTGGAACTTTTGCTAGCAATTCAAGCTACAACTTCACGGCAAATGGAGAAACCTCAAAAATATATGTACGCTCAAACCACCCTCTTATTGGTCAAACAATACCTTCAGGCCCAGTAAATTTAATTGGAATAGCTACTCAGCATTCTTACTCAGGGCCTAACACAGGATACCAATTGCTATTAAGAGATATGAACGATATTATTATTACAAGCAGTATTTGGTTGACCTCACCCCTATTACACTATCAAGGAACCGATACATGGGTAGCGTTCAAATGGTCGACTAATACTAACGGTACAACAGAAGCATTTTTTGGTAGTACACCAAACTTAGGTTCTCATTTACCAAATATGTTTTCTCCAGATACAATTCATTCATTACAGATTCCAAACTTAAATCCTTCAGAAGTGGTTTATGTAAGAGCGTTCTCTGTAGCAGGGTCAGATACTGCCTTTTCTCCAATACGTACTTTTATTACTACATCTAATTCCAGTGGAAAAATAATCAGTTATTTTAATCAAGATATTGATGCCAGTGTGAAAACCCATAAATTAGCTATGAATATTGGAACAGCCATTGACGATACCCTTATCGCATATATTGATCGTGCACAATCAACCATTGATTTTACGATGTACAATTTTGTGGAAAACAATATGTCAAGTGTCTCTGGAGCATTAAATGCAGCCTATAATCGTGGCGTTGTAGTACGAGTTATTTTTGATGGATCTGCCAATAATACAGGAATTCAAAGCCTATTGCCTGCAATTAAGAAAATAGGAAGTCCAACAGGTTCTGAATATGGCTTAATGCATAATAAATTTATCATTTTTGATGCTAATGATGTGATGAACTCATACCTATGGACGGGTTCGACTAACCTAACTGATGGGCAAGTAAACCTTGATCCAAATAGCGTAATTATTACTCAGGATAAAAGTTTGGCAATAGCCTATACGCTTGAGTTTGATGAGATGTTTGGTTCTACCACCGCAACTCCTTCTTTGACAAATGCCAAGTTTGGTCCATATAAAATGGATAATACACCTCACCTTTTTGATATTGGTGGAAGAAAAGTTGAATGCTATTTTAGTCCCTCAGATGGAACAAACAACTACATTCTATCTACCATTGATAGTGCGAGTGCTAATATGAGCATTGGTACTATGCTTATTACACGTAGCGACATTGCTTATGCTATTGACGATGCCGTAACCCAACGAAGTGTAAGTACGAGAATATTGGTAAACAGCGAAGGTCAATGTTCTCAAACAGTTTGGGGGCTTCTGAAAACTCTTTTAGGTGATGATATGGTTGAAGATAATTTGGCCCCTGGAATTTGGCACCACAAATTTATGATTGCTGACGAAGGTACAAATTCAGATCCTACTCTATTGGTTGGATGTCATAATTGGAGTAATGCGGCAAATAATAAGAATGATGAGAATACATTAATTATTTACGATGATACATTAGCAAATGTTTATTATCAAGCATTCAAACAACGTTTTGATGTAAACTATGTAAGTATTGATGTAAATGATTTTGCCAGTTTGGTAAAGCTCTACCCTAACCCATCAAATGGACAATTCTCAGTTGAAATTGAAACAGAGAATAGCTTTACAGCCGATGTAGTAGTTTATGACTTAACTGGACGTACTGTTTTATCTCAACAGAATGGATTGCACAGTGGCCTTAATACTCTATCGATAAACGTCGATGGTGTTGCCCCTGGTACTTATGTTCTACAATTAAGAAATAATGACAAACAATATGTGGCTACTTTTATTGTAAAGTAGAAATATTAGTAAATTTATTGAAAGCTGCCTAAATTAAAATAAGGCAGCTTTTTTTTGGTTTAAAATGTTTTATTTATCATGTTGTTGGTAAGACTATAACTAATTGCTATCTTTGTAATTCAATTATACTGAATCAGGCCGGGAATACTAAGTGTTTGTTTGTCTGTCAATTAACTAATTAAATATATAAGCTATGAAATCTATTCTACTATTATCAATGCTAGTTCTTCTTTCTTTTTTTAGTCAAGCGCAAAATGCTTTGGATTTTGATGGAAGTAATGATTATGTTTTAACTACTTTTCCAGGAATATCAGGGTCAAATGCTAGAACGATTGAGGCTTGGATAAAAACCACATCGAATTCTGTTCCAGGTAGTGGAGGCGGGGTTCAGCATGTAATAACCGACTGGGGAACTTTTGTTACAGGAGGCAGGTTTACATTTTGTGTTTTATGGTCAAATGCAATCAGAATAGAAGTTGGGGGCAGTGGCCTAAGTGGTACTACTACAATAAATGATGGTGTTTGGCATCATGTGGCTGTAGTATTTGATCCTAGTGCTACAAATAAATATAGTTTGTATGTTGATGGAGTGCTAGATGTTGCTGGGAATATTACTACCACTACTAGTACGGGGACATCCGTTAATTTGCAGATTGGAAAACGTGTGGATGGTATCAATTCTTTCGAGGGAACAATTGATGAAGTACGAGTTTGGAATACAGCAAGAACACTTACTCAGCTTATTGCAAATAAAGATATTGAGTTTTGTGGTGGACAAACGGGTCTTTTAGCATATTATAAGTTTAATCAGGGTATAGCATCAGGAAGTAATGGCTCGGTGACCTCGCTTTTGGAGTATTCGGGTAATTCATATTCAGGAACATTATATAACTTTTCATTATCAGGTTCTTCTTCCAATTGGGTTAGTGGTGCAAGTTTAACTGCTGGGTCAGGAAGTTCTAGTTCTATTTCTATTATAGCTTGTGATAGTTATACAAGCCCTAGTGGTAATTACACTTGGACCATGGGAGGAAATTATATTGATACAATTCCCAATACTGCTGGTTGTGATAGTGTAATATCAATTAATTTGACAATCAATAATAGCACGAGCTCCTCAATTAACGTTTCGGATTGCAATGAATACATTAGTCCAAGTGGTTTGGTATGGAATGTTTCGAATATTTATACCGACATTATCCCAAATTCTATTGGTTGTGATAGTGTGATTACTATTGATCTCACCATTAATACCATTGATATTGCAGTAATAAAAAGTGGCATTAAACTTACATCTAATGCGATGAATGCAAACTATCAATGGATTGATTGTAATAATGGTAATGCGCCTATTAGTGGCGCTACTAGTCAAGTTTTTATTGCATCTTCAAATGGTAGTTATGCTGTAATTGTAAGTGATAACAATTGTACTGACACTTCTATTTGCTTTCAAATTACGGAAGTAGGTTTCGAAAATTTTAATAATAACACTAAACTAAAATTATTTCCAAATCCTAGTAATGATATTGTGAATATTGATTTGAGTAAGATTGAAAAGCTAGTGACAATTGAAATTTGTGATGTAAACGGGAAATTAGTGCTTAGTAGAGACTTTGATAATGCTAAAAATATTAAGCTAAATATTTCTAATCTTGACGGAGGAGTTTATTATATTAAAGTAAGAACTATAAATTATAGTAGGGTGTTAAGCTTCATGAAGAAATTATAATCACTGGTTTTTAATAGCGTTATTTTTGTGAACCATTTCATTATTGGAGCATAAAAACCTTCTCTACTACACTTGTTTTTTTTAGTATCTTGCAGCCTTCAAATAATCATAGGTATCATGGAGTTTACAGCAGAGAAAATCGCATCTTGGATTAATGGTGAAATTATCGGAGACCCAGAGGCAAAAGTACTTACACTTAGTAAAATAGAAGAAGGTAAGGAGGGAAGTCTTTCTTTTCTTTCCAACCCAATTTACAATCATTATTTATATTCTACTGATGCCTCAGTGGTAATAGTTAATGATTCATTTGTTCCTGAAAAAGAAGTAAAAGCCACCATGATTAAAGTGGAAGACTCCTACGCTGCATTTGCTCAATTACTTAATGCATATAGCGAGGCTCGCGAAATGAAGCGTACAGGCATATCAACTCAAGCATTTATTCATGAAACAGCTACTATTGGCGATAATGTATACATCGGCGAGTTTGCTTACATTGGCCCCGATGCTGTAATTGGTAACGACTGTAAGATTTTCCCACAAGCCTATATAGGTGACAATGTTAAATTGGGAAATGATTGTAGAATATACCCAGGTGTTAAAATATTATTTGATTGTGTTATTGGAAATGAATGTACTATTCATGCTGGAGTTGTGATTGGGGCAGATGGATTTGGTTTTGCTCCTCAATCAGGAGATGATTACCAAAAGATTGCTCAAATTGGAAATGTGATTTTAGAAGACCGTGTTGAGGTTGGAGCTAATACGACTATAGATCGTGCTACGATGGGTTCAACTATTATTCGTCGTGGAGTGAAATTGGATAATCTAGTACAAATTGCACATAATGTAGAGGTAGGAGGAAATACAGTCATTGCTGCTCAATCAGGAATTGCTGGATCAACGAAAATAGGAAAAAACTGCATGTTTGGCGGACAAGTGGCTATTGCAGGCCATATTCAAATTGCTGATGGAGTGAAACTTGCAGCTACAGCTGGTGTTGCTTCAAGTATAAAGAAAGAAAATGATGTGCAAATGGGAGCCCCTTCCTTTGCTCATAAGTCATTCTTACAATCCTATGTATTTTTCCGTAAACTTCCAAAATTAGCACAACGCATTAGCGATTTGGAAAAGGAACTCAAAATATTGAAGTCTAAATAATTCTTTTTGAGATAATTATCAATTATCTCTTTACATAAATTTCTGATATTATCTTGTTGCCACAAGTATCTTTATGATAGATTGAAGTATGCTTAGAGAGCTTGTATTCAATTGAACTTCTGTATATAAGCATTATTGAGCTATTAAATTCTAAAGCAAACAAAATAAATTGTTACTTTTGTCGATTATCTATAGTCGATAAGCACACAATATATTAAACAGATATAATAGTTTATGAGTGAAAAACAAGTAACACTTAAGAAAGAAATTAGTATTTCTGGAATAGGACTTCATACAGGAGTTAATGTAACTCTTAATTTTAAACCAGCTAAACCCAATACGGGTTTTATGTTTAGAAGAATTGATTTGGAAGGACAGCCTGAATTTCCGGCCTTAGTAGATTATGTAGTTGATACCTCTCGAGGAACAACCTTGGAGTATAAAGGTGCTCGAGTTACAACCATTGAACATGTATTAGCCGCTTTAGTGGGTCTTGATATTGATAATGTAATTATCGAAATGGACCATGATGAAGCGCCAATTTTGGATGGTAGTAGTATTCAGTATGTTAATGCATTACGTGAAGCGGGTTTTGAAGAGCAAGATGAAGATCGTGTCTATTTTGATTTGGATGAGGTAATCAGTTTTACTGATGATGAACGCAGTACTGAAATGACAATAATTCCAGATGAGAAACGTCGATATTCGGTGATGATTGATTATAACACTGATGTATTAGGCACCCAAAATGCTGAGTTAAACTGCATTCATGATTTTGAAAAGGAGATTGCTCCTTGCCGTACTTTTGTTTTTCTACATGAATTGGAATTTCTTCTAGATAATAACCTTATTAAAGGGGGAGATCTAAGTAATGCAATTGTATTTGTAAACAAAAAGGTATCGGATAAAGAGCTAGAACGTTTGGCTACTTTATTTAATAAACCTTCAGTTAAAGTTGCTCAAAGAGGTATTTTGAACAATCTTGAGTTGTCGTATGATAACGAGGCTGCACGTCATAAGTTACTTGATGTGATTGGCGATTTAGCATTGATTGGACATAGAGTAAGAGGTCGAATAATAGCTGTACGACCAGGGCATCCTACAAATGTAGCGTTTGCAAAAAAAATCCGTGCTTATATCAAGAAAAAAACTTCAGGAGCGCCTAAGTACGACCCCAATAAAAAACCTCTTTATGATATAAGTGATATTAAAAAATTACTTCCTCACCGTCCTCCTTTCTTGCTGGTAGACAAAGTGTTGGATATGTCTGAAACTCGTGTTGTGGGATTGAAGAGTGTAACTATGAACGAGCCATTCTTTGTTGGCCACTTTCCTGATGAGCCTGTTATGCCTGCGGTATTGCAGATAGAAGCAATGGCTCAATGTGGTGGAATTTTAATTATGAGTGGACTGAAAGACCCAGAGAATTATGTTACTTATTTCTTAAAAATTGATAACGTTCGCTTGCGCCAAAAAGTTGTCCCTGGAGATACCATAATTTTTCAACTAGATTTATTATCACCGATACGCCGTGGACTTTGCCATATGGGTGGAAGAGCTTGGGTTGGTGATAAACTAGTGATGGAAGCAGACATGCTTGCGCAAATTGTAAAGAAAAAATAATTATTATAGTATGATTATCAATAAGTAATACTCATACTATTACCATAATAGAAAAATTAAGAAACATGAATCAACCATTAGCATTTGTACATCCGCAGGCCAAAATTGCAGCAACCGTTGTGATAGAACCATTTGTAACAATTCATAAGAATGTAGAAATTGGTGAAGGAACCTGGATTGGTTCTAATGTTACCATTATGGAAGGTGCTCGAATTGGAAAAAATAATAAAATTTTTCCTGGAGCAGTTATTTCTGCTATTCCACAAGACTTGAAGTTTGGTGGGGAAGAATCTATTGTACGTATTGGTGACAATAATATTATTCGAGAGTTTGTAACAATAAATCGTGGAACGGTCGCTAATATGGAAACGGTGGTTGGCAACAACAATCTTTTGATGGCTTATGTGCACGTAGCTCACGATTGTATTATTGGTAACAATTGCATATTGGCCAATGTATCCACTTTGGCAGGGCATATTACGGTTGATGATTATGCAATAATTGGAGGAATGGTTGCGGTTCATCAATTTGTAAATATTGGTTCGCACTCCATGATTTCGGGAGGTTCATTGGTTCGTAAAGATATTCCACCATACGTAAAAGCGGCTCGTGAGCCTATTTCCTATGTGGGTATTAACTCTATTGGCTTGCGCCGAAGAGGATTTACTTCAGAGAAAATTAATGAAGTACAAAATATTTATCGAATTTTATTCCAGCAAAAAAATAATGTTTCCCAAGCGGTGAATATTATTGAAGCTGAAATGCCGGCTTCCAAAGAACGTGATGAGATTATATCTTTTATCACAAATTCGAAGCGAGGTATAATGCGTGGATATATGAAACAATAAAACGTATAAGCCCTATTCATTAGGGCTTTTTTTTTAACCATTCACAAGATGAACCGGATAGTACTCGAGAATATCGCCAAAAAATACGCACGCGAATGGATTTTTCGTGAGGTGAATTATGAGTTTATGTCGAGTCAAGCATATGTTATTCTTGGCTCCAATGGCTCTGGCAAATCTACCCTATTACAAATTGTATCATCATTTTTAACTCCTAGCAAGGGAAGTATAAAGTATTATGCTGATGAGCAAGAAATTGCCATTGAGCAAATGTATAAGCATTTCAGTATTGCCACACCTTATCTTGAGCTTCCTGAAGAATTTAGCTTAATTGAAGTGCTTGACTTTCATAGGAAATTAAAGCCCTTTTATAATGATTATTCTAACGAACACATTACTGACTTAATGGGCTTGTCACATGCTAAGAATAAGCTTATTAGCAATTATTCGTCAGGGATGAAGCAGCGTGTAAAATTAGGCTTGGCAATTCTTAGTAAATCTGATTTACTATTGATAGATGAGCCTTCTTCTAATCTTGATTCACAGTCAATACAGTGGTATCAAGACCTTATTCAGAAGTACCGTAAAGATCGAATTATTGTGATTTGCTCAAATCATATTAAAGCTGAGTACGAGTTTTGTGAGCATGAGATTGTGATGGAGGGATTTAAGTAAGATTTATTGACCATAACAAGCTGCTATAAGAATATATAATAACAGCTAGAAATCCAATGACAGAATCAAACTTGTAGTTTCTAAGAATTTTTAAGGCTTTTCCCATATGTTTTTCAACGGTTTTTTGAGAAATATCTAAAACTTCTGCAATTTCACGATATTTTAGATTGTCTAGTCGATGCATCTTAAAAACAATTCTACTCTTATTGGGAATTATCGCAAGCATGTTTTCTAAGGCAGCGAAATGTTCTTTTTTAAGGATTTCTTGTTCAGGATTCCCACTTAAGCTTTCTTGGAATGGTAAAATATCGTCCAAAGGGAGCATGTCAACTTTTTTCTTCCGAATGTAAGAAATAGTCATATTCTTTGTGCTTTTATAAAGATATGCTTTCAAGTTTATTGTAATTTCAATCGTATCTCTTTTTATCCAAATATTGGCAAATACATCTGCAACAACTTCTTCAGCAAGTTCCTTTCTTCCAATTATCCGAAACGAAAACTCACAAAGCTCGGCATAGAATTCATCAAATAGGGAGTTGAAGGCAAGTTTATCACCTTTTTTTATTTGATTAAAATCTATATTATTACGAATATTAGTGCCTTGCATACAGCTTGTCTGAGTAAGGCAACAAAGTTAGTAAAATATATAAGATACTCTATTTGTCCAAGTGTATAAAAAATAAACAACTTAAAGCATAGCCTTTGTTTTTTTACATTGCCAAAAACTTGAGTGCTTCTTCCATTGATTTTTTCGCTTCAGCATTTGTTTCTTTTTTGAGAGCTTCTTCCAAATCAGGAATTGCATAAGTGTATTCAGTAGATTGTAGTAATTCAGCTGCATGCTTACGTATAGCAGCCTTATTGCTACGAAGTAAACCGATATTCCATCTTACTGCTGGGCGTGATCGTAGCGAATGGAGATAGTCCATTGCTTGTATCTGCACAGTGGCATTCTCATCAAAGAGCTTCCAAAAAGCTTGCTTTTCTGATTTTTTTAAAGCACGAGTAAATAGAATTGTTGTGTCATTTAATTCAGGACGTACCCATTGTTTGTTATAAGATACAAGCTCGCTATTTGACACCCAACGTGCCATTCGTGGCACCAACCAACGCATACCCGGAGTTGATTCGGGATGACCTGCAATGATAAATACTTTTCCTTTTCCTACGGTTTCAGTTAGTGAAAATGTTTTTCCTGGTGTAATACCTGAGGGAGCAAAGTTGTCGGGATGAATATCAGTAACATATTGAGCAATTTCAGTATAGGACTCTATGGTTATGTCATTTGGAGCTAATACTGGACCATCGTAGTATTGAGCAAACATACGATGATTTTTTAGCTCAGGGAATATCGCGTACCCTTCTGAAGAAAGTGTAAACTCCACAAGTCCTCGCCCACGGTTATAATGATCGCGGTCGATGTGCTTGGAGTTTGCAATATCTAAACTTGGATAGCTGTCAGTAGAGGATAATAAATAACCTCCTGCGCAAATACCAACAATACCTTTTCCGTCTTCTTTAATGAAATCATGAACAATATCATTTCCTTTTTCACCCAAATTGTTTAGTTCCTTGCTTCCACTACCTCCAGGAAAAACTAATACATCAAAATTAGAGAGCTCTCCAGCTTGAATTTGAGCTGCAGAAATAGCTAGTGCATCTATTCCTTGATCAATTTTTAATGCTTCAATGGTTTCGATAACAGAGATTGCTCCAGCACCATTTCCATTAAATACTGCAACCTTAAGTTTTGTAGTTGTTTCAATATTGTTTGTTTCTACATTTTGGCATGCAAAAAGAGACAATAATAATGCAAAAATTAAAATATTGTTTTTCATTATTTCTTAGTTAAATCAATTTGAAATTCATTGCTAAACATTTCAATTACTCCTTTATTAATTTCGTCATAAAATAATTTTAGATCAGCCCTTTTAAGCGCTCCTTGTCTCCATTGATCTAGTGTGCTATTAGTAAAATCAAATAGTTTGTTTTCATAAGGCAATATTTTTTGACGAATTCCTGTCTTATCTTTATTTACTAGAACATTGATATTGATATAGTATTTCGAAGCGTATTTACCCCAACGAATAGGAAAAACTTCCTTTTTTAGTTCCAATGCTGCATAGCAAACAGGCGAATCATTATATTCATCGCTTAGTTTTAGGACATCGGGAAAATCATTTTCCCCTTTTACCCATGTAGGAATTGCAATGGAAGTAAGAGGAAAGCCGACGATGGACCAAAGTGTTGAAAATTCAGGGCTTTCACCCTTTTTTACTCCTTGAATCACACAAGAAGAAGCGCTGCTTCTGCGAGGTATAAAATCATGAAGAAAGGTGTAAGTAGGGGTGTTATCAGCCACATCAGCGTAATCAATATATAAGTTTGCTTTGGTCAATGAATGGTTTAAACTTCGACTTACATCCTGCATAATAAACTGGGCGTCAAAACTATTGGTTGCCATAGCATTATAGAATAATTCATTGGCCGTATTGAAGCGTATATAACCACTACTTTCTGGTCCAAAGCTTCCCATATACGAATAGTTGGCACGAATGATATATCCAAAGGGTGCCACTTTCGGGTCATTGGCATCAAATTTCACATAACCCTTATTATTTACTTCATACATTGCAGCTCCTCCCTGTGCATCTATTACTCCAAAATTTGCCTCAAGGCGTGTTGGTCGAGGAAATTGATCCAAATATTTCTCAAAATCTTCAATGGTAGCACATGTGGCTAAGGCTTCTTTAATCATTTTACCTTCTAGGCCACTAAGGCGAGTTGTGTCCCCAATATTTAAGTTATATGAGGCAGAATTCATAATTGCAAAGCCCTTGCTATTCTGTCCAATCCAAACACTTTTTCCCTTAGGGTCTTTGGAGTTTACCAAGCCCATATAGTCGTATTTACCATCATCGAAATACATTATTTGGTTATTGATAGCCCAAGTATCTCTGTTTTTCCACAGTAATGGGCGTCCATCTTTTGTGTATTTTCCTGAAATAACGGCAACAGTACAAGCTTGTGTTTGCAAGCTAAAAGCGATTATCGCGAATAATATGATTAGTATATTTTTGAAATTCATGTCCTTATATTAGTTGAATTATTATTTTATATTAAAACCAATCTCCATTTGAAGTGCCTTTACCGTCAGCATTATCAACACCTCCAAAAGAGTATATGGAGAAGCCTAGTACATTTAGTTCTTTAGATGGAATAGGGAAGTGAAGCAATGTTCCTTTTTGAAGATTATCTCTTCTTCTCATATCAAAGTATCCAATCCCAAAGCCTGCAACAAAAAGTTCAAGATCTCTTTCGTAAAAAATTGCATCTATTATTTCCTGATGAGTTGATGAGGCTGCTAAATTAGGCAAGTTGCCTCGCGTAGAGCGTGAGCTTGCATTTAATGTAGCTAGAGCCTGAGCATCTTGTCCTAGATGGGCATATGCTTCGGCCTTTATTAGCTCAATTTCATTAGAGTAAAACTCAGGAAAGAAATCGGGGTTTGAAAACGTATAGGCTAATCGTTGGTATCGATAGAATGAATAATGATAGTATCCTCTTTCTGGTTTAAAATTACAAGTTGGTGTATGAAGAAAGTCAGAAGCAAGACGTGCATCAGTTGATGTAGCAGGACCTGGGTCAGTGCCTGAAGATAAATGATATGGATAGTTTGCGTCCATTAGATTGATAATACGTGCATCTACAAGCACCCAATTATCACGCTCATATGTGTAATGATAAACCCACTGTTTCCAGTTTACATTATCCATGTATATTTGAAAATCGCTATTGATTCCTTTATTTGCATGGTCGAGTACTGCTTGCCAATCGGCAGCATCATTTTCGGATGCATTTCGCGAATTATAAACAATGATACGTGCTATATAGGAATGAGCTAATTGTGATAGTTCATTATTACTATAATCCTTTCCATTCATCCAGTCGGCAGGAATAACAAAGCTATTATTATCAGCTATACTGATACATTTCTTTAGCGACTCGACGGCAGCTTGTCCTACCAATGAGTAAGGTTGTGCTACTTCTTTTTCAGGGCTAAGAGTTTCGTTGGTAATTATAAATGCCTTATCGTAAGAAAGAGCAAGTGAACTTAATGATAAGCCTTGTATAAAGTATGACATGGCACGAACCATTTCTGTGTCAGCTCCCTTATCTCCAATTTCCATTCCGTTGTCAATCACCTTTAACACGTCGTTTGAAGTGTTCAATACTGAATATAGTGATTCCCAATAATGTTCAAAAATATAAGAATAGGCATAGCTTTCTGAGTTGTCAAGCTTTTGCCTTGGCTCTGACGAAAGATCAAACATACCGCTATTTAGCCATGAGCTTGTACCTTGATCGGCCATGGTCATCATCGACATTTGTGGAGACCAACTATGGGTTTGAGCACGAATATACCAGCTATAAAATAGACTTGATGTTACTCCAAAAACTGATTCTGGATCGGAATAGATATTTTCAATATCTGGATTTGTTTGGTTTTCTACTTCTAGTTTTTTAGTACATGAGGTAATAAAAATGATTGTAAGTAGTGTTATATATATAATTTTTGATTTCATATCTTTATAATTTATGGTTGAAGTATTAGAATTTAAACTCTAGAGATGCCGAAATGGTTCTGAAATTTGGATACCCAAAATCGTCAAAAGCAAATGTAGTAAGATCACCTCCTGAGGCTACCTCAGGATCATATCCAGAGTATTTTGTGAATGTAAGTAGATTTCTTCCAATCACCCCAAACTTAACTGACTTAACAAAGCTAGATTTCTTTTTAGGTTTCCATGTGTAGAATAAAGAAAGTTCACGAAGTTTCAAATAAGTACCATCTTCTACAAAGTAAGAATTTATTGACTGCTGGTAGAAGTTGCTATAATAGGCGTTGGATTTCTTGTCACTATCAGCTTTTCCTGTTTGGTCATATTCAATAGCTCTACCATCACGGAAAATATACTGATGAGTGTAGTTATATACATCACCTCCTTGTTTCCAGTCGAGGAGCATGTAAAAGGTAAAACCTTTATAGGTATATGTTGTAGATAAATTCATATGGAAGTTGGCATTACCGTCTCCAATGGCTATTTTATCAGCAGTTCCATCACCATCTTCATCCACAAGGATTGCCTTTTCAGTTTTTGACCCTTGAGTTCCTTTTTCTATAACATAACCGTCACTATTTACTTCATAGTCATTTATTGAAACTCCTGTTGGTAGTTGACTTGCCATTTGATCTAAGCTAGTAACCCACTCGTAACCGTATATGATACCAAAGGCCTCGCCTGGATTTATATAATAAGCACTATGAGGGCCTGTATAATATGCCGGGATACTTAAGTTAACCATCTCTTGCTTTACTTTATCGAAGTTCAATCGAAAATCTAATCGGCTGTCTTTAGTTTTTAAAGCATTTACAGCAAGGGATAATTCGATTACATTTGCTTTCATATCTCCTACATTACGCCATTGGTATGGATATCCGAGGTGACTAGCCAAAGGTACTTTAGCAAAAGCCCCAATAGTATTGGTAATGGAATAGCTTGCTGTGAATTTAAAGCGTTTTAAGAACTGAGCATCAAGGGCAAATTCGAGCTCTCGGGCTTCTGATGGGGCTAAATCCTTATTACCCAATTGGTCACGATAGATTTGTCCATTATTGAAGTAATAGGTTTCGTACTGCCATGAGTAGCCTGGTCGTAAACCTGAGGTACCATATGCGGCACGTACTTTTAATTCTTGAAAACCTGGGATGTCATAATCTTCTGTAATACGATAGGCTCCTGCTAAACGGAAGTAATTATGCCAACGTTGGTTTTCACCAAATAATGAAGACCCATCGCGTCTAATTAAACCAGAGAATAGATATTTGCCCTTATAATCAACATCTGCTATTGCAAATACGTTTATTGAGCGAATAACTCCATCATATGAATTTGTTGATGATTTTGTTTGGTCAGTATTCTTAAGTTGTGGAATTCCAGGAACAATAAAATCGCGACCAGTTACACTGAAATCATAATAATCTTCGTCCTCGTACATATAGCTTAGTTTGGATTTAACAACCCAATCACCAAACATCCTGTTAAAGTTTAATGTAGTTTGTATGGTTTGGCTCTTTGAAGAGTATTGTTCCATATAGATACTACCTCCAATATTGGCTTGTCCACCGTAAAGGTAACCTTTTGGAGTAAGAGTATTATAATACTTATTGAATTTCTCGTAGCTGTATGCAGCATCCCAGTTTAACCAATCAGTAATAAAAAAAGTACCTTTCACATTGGTCATAAAGGTGTTTTTCGAGCTCATACGAGTACGATAATGCAAAGGATATAGAGGGTTTTCATTAATGCTCCAAGGGTCGGGTATAACTTTATATGGTGAACCATCATCATTTACGGCATTTAAATCCACATCAGGATTGATAAATAGTAAGTCATAAAAACTATTATTTGAGCCTGGTTTATCAGACATTGATGTGATGTATAGATTTGATGTAGAAAGTTTAAATCGCTTTCCGATTTTCGTATCTGCATTGAAACGAAAGTTTCTACGAGTATAACCATCTGTTCCAAATATAATACCTTCGTTATGATGATTCTCGAATGAGAAATATAAGTTTGAACTGTTTGTTTTTGTACCCACTCCAATATAGTTAGTATAAAAAATACCACTTTTAAAGAAATCTTTTTGATGATTACGAATCATTGAGAAAGCTTGGTCTGAATAGCCAGAATCAGTTAAAGAACGGCTGCCGCTAATTACGTTACCATCATTATCATAAACCACTCCCTCATACTTAGTATATGGGAATTGGTCGTTATCAGCTGCCAATTTATAAGGATGGCTTGATGATAATTCCATTTCTTTAGCTAGTTTAGAAACTCCTACTTCATTTCGAACAACAATCTCATAAGTCTCTTTCATTGATTTACCACGTTTTGTAGTAATTACTACAACACCACCAGCCGCTCTTGATCCATATAATGCTGATGCAGCAGGCCCTTTTACTATTTCAATGCTTTCAATATCATCGGAGTTGAAATCAGCTAAAGATGTTTTCACCATTACACCATCAACAATAATTAGAGGCTCATTATTTCCTAGCATGGAAGTAGCTCCACGCAAACGAATGGCTGAGCCACTACCAGGTTGTCCACCAGCACTTGTAACGGTTACTCCAGGAACCTTTCCTTGAAGAGCAGTTGAAGCCGAACTCGCAGGCACTTTATTTAGGTCGTCAGCACTTAAATGATCAACAGTAATTGTTAGTTTTCGAGCACTTGTTTTGCCAGCAACACCAGATATAATTACAGCCTCCAATTCTTGAGCATCTCCTTTCAAAGAAATGTTGATTGTACTTTTGCCAATAACAGAAACCTCTTGTGTTTGAAAACCCATATAGCTTATCAAAAGTGTAGTTTCTGACTTGGGCAAGCTAATACTAAATTTTCCATTTGCATCTGTTACTACATTATATTTAGTATTTCCTTTTGCCACAATTGTAGCGCCTGGTAATGGACCTCCTTCATCATCAGTAATTACACCAGTAATCGTGCGACTTGAATCAGCTTTAACATCATCATTTATTGGAATATTATCGACTTCTTGAAAAAGAACATAATAGTCATTGCGCAGTTTTTTTATTTTAAGCCCATTATCTTTTGCTAAATTATTTAATGCTTTATCAATATTTGAAGAATTGATAATGCTAGTAGCTTCATTCTGTGTTACAGTAACACCTGTGGATATTTCATAAGTTACTGAAACATCGAATTTCTTTTCCAATGATTTAACCACATTTTCCAAAGGAACTTCTGCACTTCCTTGCTGCATCAAGATTTCGCCTTTTGCAAAACTTGATCCTAGTAGGAATATTAGTGTCCAAATAAGTATAAGTTTGTTCATAGATGCTGTTTTTATGTGAGTTATTTAATAATAATTGTGTCGTTCTGTTGTATAATTTCGCGATTAAGAACTATGGATAATCCCTTGATAATTAAATTTATGTCATCAGTTGGGGCAGATCCACCAACTGTATTATCTAAATCGTGATTAGTATTAATAATAAGAGTCTTGCCATAGTGAAGCTTAAATATTTCACTCAATTCAGATATGGAGAAATTATCAAATTCAATATGATTCTCCATCCAAGCGGTATAGATTTTTGTGTTCACAGTTTTTATTTCAAGATTCTTACCTTGTTTATCAAAATAGGCCATTTGCCCGGGAATAAGCATTCTGCTTTCGATCTTTGGATCAATAAAATTGTTTAAGGAAACTTTCCCTTCTGTTAAAATAACTTGCGATCCATTTGAATTCGTACTAACATTGAATTTGGTTCCCCATACTTCAATATTATAATCTCTAGTGTGTACGATAAAATTATTTTGAGTTGATTTATAGATGCTAAAAAAAGCTTGTCCTTCTATAGTTACTTCCCTATTAAAGGATAGAAGTAAAGAGTTGCTATAGGTGATTTTAGAACCTTGTTTCATCACAACACTTGAGCCATCAGGCAGGTCTAACTCCACCTTATTAGCATTATCTGCAACAATTGTAAGGGTGCTGTTCAAATCGTGATAAATGAATAAAACTCCCATTGCAAAGCCAATAAGTATGGCTGCATATTTCATGAAGGATCGTATTTTACGACCTTGATGAGATTTTATTTTTTTATCGCGAAGTTCAAGAATAAGCTTGCGGTTATAATTGTGAGGAGTAGATTCAATATTACTCCATAATTTTTTTGACGCAAGGTATTCTGTCTCAAATTCTGAGTCAGATTTCAGAAGATGCTTAATCTCGATTTCTTCCTTTGAGTTGGTTTCAAAAGCGAGGTGTTTGGCTATTAATTCCCAGTTGGATTCATTCATAGAATTAGTTTTTGAAAATCTTTGTTGTTTGATCTATTTCTTCACCAAATACGCGCACGAAATACATTCCGCTATAAAGATTTTGCATATTTATGGTTTTCTTATTAAGTTTATTGCTTGCTTGTGCAAGCTGCTCATATACACGCACACCAACGGTATTATAAATTTCAATATTTTGGCTGCCTAAATTTTCATACTCTATAGTTAATGTATTGCTCACTAAAGTTGGGTAAACCTTTAGTTTATCACTTTTTGAATTATCAATTTCTTTTTGAATATCAATAATCATATTGTTTGAATATCCCAGAGCATTCCATTTACCACCCATTTTTGAACGTACTCTAAATCGATGAATATCAGTGGAGGTGTATTTATAATCAAGTGATTGTGTAATAATAGTGTCAGTGATTGTTTCCCAGTTTTTGGCTCCAATTTTTACTTGAATTTCATAGTTTTCGGCAGAAATTCTAGAGGGAAAATGCCATGCTAATTCGATTTTTTCATTTTCCACATTCAGTTTTGGTTCTGCTAATTCAGGCACCGGAAACATATCTACTACAGCAGCTGTAATATTGGTATACCCTCCTGCATTGAATCCATTTTGAATTAAATACCAAGCATTTGATGAACCCCACCACCCCATGTTTAAATGATAATACTGTTTGCTTGGCACGTCGGGTTTTATTCCATCGCATACAATAGCGTGTCCAGCTCCAGAAGTAGTGTATATGGCAAACTGAACAGGAAATCCATTTATGATATTAGTATCAACGCGAGCCCAAAAATTACTTGTTGATTTTTTTATATGCTCGGCAGTAAAACGGAAGTGTTTATTGGCCGCATTAGGAATGCGATTTATATTTGAAGTAGCACCATTATATTCAAAATCCATATTTATAGATACTGCACAATGGTATGAAAGATTGCCTAATTCGTTTCGCTCGGCTACGGCTGAAGGCACTTTGTAATATTCATCTTTTATCAGTCCCCAATTATAATATTTTTTGTCGAAACGAGCCGTATGTAAACCGGTAGTGCTTCCTTTTGTGTCGTTATACGAATGGCTCCCCACGCCTATTCGAGGCCATTCATAGTACTGTAGCAATTCTACAAATGTGATAGCTACACAGCCAACGGCATAGTTTTTTGGAGTGTAAAGATTGGTTACATTAATAGTTTTATTATTCTCGTCTTTACATTTTGTTTGACCATAAATATTGTCTAACCATGGGCCATATTGTACTTTAGTTCCTTTTGCAATAGAGCTATAAATATCTTGCCAGTCTTTTTTGTTTTGCTCCGTAAATACGGAAGCGCCTTTATAATTAGCAATAAAGTTAGTATAATCATCAATTAGAATTTCTTTAAGAGAAAGAGAATTTTCTGCTTCATCATTTTTGGAAGGAAAACTATTGTCTAATGAATATGCTTTAATAGGAGGAAGTTCTTTGTAATTGCTTATTACTACAAAGGCATTGGGATAGTTATATACAAAAGCAAGGGTGTCTGAATTTGAAACAATGGGAATTACCTGACATCCAATGTCAGAAATATTATGTTCAATCTGGAAATTCTTCTTTACTTTTTGTATTTCAAATTGCGCTACTTTTTGCGCAAAAGAAAAGGTGAATAGAAAGAAAAATAGACTGAGCAAGAATGCTTTTGCGTGTAGGTTACTCATTTAATGAAATAAGTATGTCGACACCATAAAGGGTGCCGACATAGTTTATATTTATTTTACTACTGAAAATTTATACGTTGCAATAGTGTTGTCAAATGCGATTTGATAGAAGTAAATTCCAGTGTTTAATTCTGAAATATTCATTCTATACGAACCATTAGATCCATCAATCATTTTGTTCATGATTTCTTTTCCAGCAACATCAAAAACAGCAATACTCACCTTATTTGATTTAGGGAAAGTAAAATTAATCATATTTGATGCAGGATTTGGGAAAGCTTTTACAATCACTTCTTGTTTGTTACTCTCAATACCAACAGTACTTTTTACAAATGTACCAGCCTCAGCAGCAATAATCATTTCTTTTACGATAGTGTTTACGTCGTCCTGAGAGAAACTGCCATTACCTAAAGCGCCAATACGAATTGAAGAGGTAACAAGGTTTTCCTTATATAAAGCGATATCTTTAGCTGCAAAATAATAACTTGCAGGACCCATTTTGAATAATGAAGTTGCCGCAGGAGTAATGTCTAAAGCATCGCCATTCCATAATGATCCCCATTTCCAATAAATAGAGTCTTGTGAAGAAAATGTGTTTGTAGCTGATTTATATGCTACAGGAAGTCCACTACAGCATCCACCAAGAGTATCATCTCTGTGAGTTTGACCAACATAAGAAGAAATTCCCATCACATCATAAATAAAATCTCCGCTAACGAAATCAGTAGGAACTGTTGGGTATAAATCATAAAGAAAATCAATTCCATCGATCCATACAACTTTATTCGAATCAAGATATTGCATTAATGGCGCATTGAATTTTACAGCCATTGGTCCATTGGAAGTAGTATCAGAAACATCCCATAAGTCTAATGAAAACGCTTTGTTTGAAGTGCTCCACAAAACCATGTCATAAGAATTTAAGGTGTCAAAAGTCAATAACGAATCATTTGCCCGCATTGCTCCATACGTGTAACCAGACATCTCAATAGCAGAATCAATTGCTGCCGTTTCAGATGAGTTGGTGTTGTCGTTAACAAGCAATACCGTGAATTGTGCATTTGCAAAGCTGAACATTAAAGTAAATGCAGCTAAAAAAAGTAGATTTTTTTTCATGTTTTGAATTTTTAATTAGTATAAGTTTAATTGTTTAATAAGGAAATCTACTTTTATGACGCAACTATTTCTAAAATACCCTACCTTATTTTTAACTTTTTTTAACAAGAGGCATGCATTTACGAATAATGAAAATGAAATTACGAATGATTACAGCAGTATGTAGTTGGTGTTTATCCGAATATGAAAAAAAAAGAATAGGTTTATCGATTTGAAAATGCTTGCAATACGGCCATTTCCAAATCTTTATCTAGCCCAATATAATAACCAGAGCTACTGAAAACAATTTTACCATTTTCATCTATAAGATAAAAGCTGGGGAAAGATCGTACTTTATAGGTCGTTTTCATTGCCCTTGTACACATTACACTTGGGTAACTCACTTTATGTTTCTTATTATGACGCTTAATTTTAGCTGCGCTATCCATGGTGTTCATTCCTAAAACTACCAATCCTCTTTTTGCATATTTTTGATGTAAATTTTCTAGCCCTACTGAGGCTTTTATGCAGGGTTTACATGCAGCATACCAAAAATCAAGCAATATGAGCTTCCCCCTATAATCACTAAGGCTAATGGTTTCGTTAATAGTATTTTTCAAGGCAAAAGGAGGTGCTATTTCGCCAGGCTTTAGCATTCCATTATTGAGTTGAAAAACCTCAGGTATTATTATTTTTTCATGCGTATCGATAGAATCCATGATAAAGGAGAATAAACCTATTTGTGTTTCGCTGAAAGAAACAACACTTTGTACCGATTCTATTAGGTAGCTAAGGGTGTCAATATAGATGGTTTGTCTCACTAGAGAGTCGCGATTTCCTGCCGTAAGACTAAATGGAACATCCCAATACTCAATAACATAGAAAGGAGTTTTGCCACAACTTTTGTGGAGGGCAATTTTATGATTTTTGGCAGCCCACTTGCTTCGAATAAGTGCGTCGCGGAATCTATAAAACTCTGTAATATTGTTTTTATCTCTACTAAAGTATATAGCAGGATGCCATTGTTTTGTAGCGCTTTGAACGGCTGTAAAACTATTTGATTTGTAATATAAAGTGTCCCAGCTACCTGCCTTGTTTAGTTCTTGATGTGTAAACTCACAACTAAAGGAGATGGTATCAAGACTATTATATTTTGTAAATGTTTTTTGTAAAATGCTATATGCCAATGAGTCATTTTGTGAAAAAGCAGTTACATTAAGTACTAAAGTAAGCCCAATAAGAAATGATAGTTTTTTTAGAAACATGATTTTTATAATTATTGACAGTGTTGAAATGTATGGAAAATCAATGAATAATTACTTGCAAACTTTCAGGAATAATGCCAAAAGTAAAGGGAGCATGGCCCAAGGATTCGCCATCAACTTCCAACATAAGCTTATGATCAGACTCCACCCTCATATTATGAACTTGATAGCTCTGAACCTCATTGATATCATTGATGCTACCATCGTATAGCTTCTTTATTTTTCGTATTAGTTTTGTTTTAGCAATTTTGTCCACAAGCATTAGGTCAAACAAACCATCGTCGGCTACGGCATTGGGGTTTTGTTGCATTCCGCCACCAGTGTATTTCCCAATACCCAAACTTAAGGTAAACAAATTGCCATTCAATATTTCACGATTATCGATATGCACCTTTACAGGTATCGGTTTATAGCGAAATAGACTACCAAGTAAACTCTGGAAATAGGAGAGAGTAGAAGACTTCCCCGTTTCTTTATTTTTATTGGTAGTTTCAGTTACTAAGGCGTCAAATCCAAGGCCAGCACAATTAATAAAATATCGAGTTTTCTGTTTTGCCCCCAAATAGTAAGCCACATGCCCCACGTCTTGAATAAAACTATTTCCGTTTTTTATGAGGCTTATGGCTTCTGCATAGTCGGATGGAATGTCAAACATTCGGCCCCAATCATTGCCAGTACCCACCATTACTACACCCAATATAATTTCTTTTGTTGGGACAATGTCTTGCTTAAAGATACCATTTACCACTTCATTTACAGTTCCATCGCCGCCAACAACAATGATCTTTCGAAAATGCGATTGCTTGATTTTTTCAGCCACCACTTTAATTGCCTGATGCCGATATTCAGTAAAAAAAACTTCATAATCTAAATTGGCTTTTTTCAAAAGCTGTTCAATACTAGGCCAATCTTTTGTTACTTTTCCTCCACCTGCGTTGGGGTTTACTATTACTAAGTATTTATCGTTTCCCATGATTTTATTCTATTCTTGAATAATTCTAGAATCCATACGGTCGTTTACCTCCACCATTGTATTACCACCAATATTCAAAGTTCGATTATCATCAATATGGCCGGCCGGAACATTAAAAAGAATTGGGAATGTTACATCGCCCAATACATCAATGATAATTTCTTCGGCTGTTTTGCCAAATGGAATTTCGTTGTCATTCATATCACTCATTCCACCTACCAAAAGAGCACGAATATGATCAAATTTACCATTTCGTTTCATATTCATCATCATGCGGTCGATATGGTAAAGGTATTCATCTAAATCTTCGATAAAAAGAATCTTACCTATGGTGTTCACATCAGATGGCGAACCCAATAAACTATTGAGAATTGATAGGTTGCCCCCAACTAATTGACCTTGCGCTACACCTTTTTTATTAAAGGGATGATGCTTGATACGATATTCATTATCACCATAAAACAAGGCATTATAAAGACTTTCTAACGCATTATCATCGCGTGCAGTTTTAGGAAAGTTGATGGGCATCGTGGCATGTAGTGTTTCCACCTCACAATATCGATTAATGTGGCTGTGCAAAACTGTAACATCACTATATCCAATAACCCATTTTGGATGCTGCCTAAATCCTGAAAAGTCAATTTTATCAATCAACTGTACCGTTCCATATCCGCCACGAGCACAAAATACAGCTTTGATTTCAGGATTGTCAAGCATTTCTTGTAAATCAGCTACTCGCTGGTCTGTGGTGCCTGCAAATTGATGATGCTCAGCAAAAAGGTGCTTGCCGAGAATAGGTTCAAGACCCCAACGTTGTAGCCTGTCTATTGCAGGTTGTATTTCTTGTTTTGATATTTTTCGAGCGGTGGAAATAATTCCAACCTTATTTGTTAATTTTAGTAATTCTGGTTTATGCATAGGCAAACTTAAGTATTATTTCGTTGTTGCAATGAAAAATTTATTTGTAGTGCATCCTATCATGAGATTACTGTATTTATCAATTGTATAAATTGCTTATTAGTCTAAAGATGTAATTATTACTAATGAATTAGCGGTATATCAGTCATATATAGGCAGATTAACAATAATCAATAATTTTGTTAAACTATTTGTTTGCGTAGTTTTGTAGTAGCTCTTACGAGCAACTATAATATGTTTTTGCCTGTCTTGTGCTTAAGTTTGCAAACTATTGTTTTAGTGTGTGAAACAATTGTGTTAGATAACAATCAATTATTAAATATTTTTTTTATGAAAAATCTACATCTCATTTTAGGCTTACTATTTTTTAGTGTAATAACAAATGCTCAAACGGTTAAGTTTAATGAAGACTTTGAAAGTCTCCCAATAAGTTTTAATACTGTAGGAACTGCCAATTGGGACCGGTCTTCTACTTTGCAAGTATCAGGTATATATAGTGATTCAGCACGAATAGTTAGCCCTGGAGATACAGCAAGTTTGACCAGCACAGTTTTTGGAACTACAGGTAATTCATTTGTTTACTTGGAGTTTGATCAAATTTGTAAATTAGCATGGACTAACGATGGAATTGTACAAGTTTCTGCTGATAGTGGTCAAACATGGATTTCATTAACCGTGGTTGAATATCGTGGTTTTGGTCTGTTTGGCAATATTGGAAATCGTTTTACAGCTGCTTCTTACGTTGATTGGCTTCCTGCATCAAATTCTGCCATTCCTCAAAATTCTTGGTGGAAACATGAAATGTTTGAAATATCATCCTTAGTGGGTAATTCGGCTAATGTGATGGTTCGTTTTCTATTAAAAGATGCTTCTAATACAGGTGGGTTTGGCAATTATGGTTGGTTAATTGATAATGTGAAAGTAACCGTTGCTACAGATGAATTGGATCCTCCATTGGTTGAATTATTACCTCCATTTATCAAAGATACTGCATACTTCACTGGGCCATTTGAAATTTTGGCTCAAATGTCAGATATAAGTGGTATCGATACGGCTTATATAGTGTATACATATTTGGGTGTTATGGATACAATTGGGATGGGAATTACAGCTTACGATACAAGTAATATACAATACCGAAAAGGGGTTATTCCAAGTCTTCCTTTTGATTCAAGCTTTTGTTATCAAGTGGTAGTCGTTGATTCTTCAGGGTCTTCCAATATAACTCGTATCCCTGCTATCTCTTGTCAGCAAGTTGAAATTATTCGTCCATTTGATGAGTTAAATATTGGTTTAGGAGGTAGTCAAGGTTATATGGCGCCTATGTACAATGATTCAACAAATGGAACTAAAAAGTATAGCCAGCACATTAGTTTGATAAAAGCTAATGAACTAAATAACCGCGAAGCCGATTTTTTAAAGTTAGCCTGGAATAAAATGAATAGTACAGGGTACTTGGGTGCTAATGCTCAACTGAAGATTTATATTAAACATACAAATTTGGATACTGTGGATGTATCTTCAGGATCATTTTCAAGCGCGAAATCAGGGGCAACATTAGTTTTTGATTCCACAGGAATCACTTTCCCTACTATAGATAAACTAATAGAATTTAGCTTTAATACTGATACTTTTCATTATGATGGGACTCAGAATATATTATTATTGACAGAATGGTATCGCCCAGATACATTAACAAGCAGCCAATTGACTTGGCAGTATTCAACAACTCCAGGGCGAGCAGTAACCTTTGCAGGAAGCACAATCAACCCTACAACAGCCTATGCTATAGGCCAATTGCCAAATACAATCATTTATTCCTCACCAAAGATTTATAAATTTGATATTGGTGTTTCTGAAATTATTGCTCCACAGCCACTTGTAATTGGAAATATGGCTCAGGATATTAAGGTTCGCGTGAAAAATTATGGCTTTGATACTATTCAAAAAATGAATATACATTACAATATTGATGGCCAATCAACTCAAACTCATGCATGGACAGGCAATCTTAATCGTGATTTAGTAACAAATGATTTAGTGATCGGTTCAGAAGCATTAGCAAGTGGCAATCATCAAATTTCTACCTGGACAAGTATGCCTAATGACAGTACTGATATGTACACGGCCAATGATACTTTATCTAAAGACTTTTATGTTTGTACAGGAAAACTTAATGGAAGCTATACAGTAGGAGGTACAACGGCTGATTTTCAAACATTTCAAGAGCTTGAAGAAAGGATTAATCATTGTGGAATTAGTGCTTCAGTAATTTTTTATATTAATCCAGGCACTTATAACGAAAATATTCACTTAACTAATGTTGAAGGAGCTTCGGCCAATAAAAC
Organism: Bacteroidales bacterium; assembly: GCA_023146135.1. Classification (GTDB taxonomy): domain Bacteria; phylum Bacteroidota; class Bacteroidia; order Bacteroidales; family UBA1556; genus UBA6267. The sequence continues at coordinate 20,595 of JAGLCR010000055.1, read as the reverse complement.
AATCACATTTGTTTCAAGTACAGCAAATGCAGATGATGTTAGCTTCGTTTATGATGCCTTAAACTCAAATGATGATTATATTTTTCAACTAGAAAGAACTAGTTGGGTTCGTATAAAAGATATTAGTCTAAAATCTATAAGTTCTGTAAACTCGACGATATTCATACTTAGAGACTCCTCGCAAAATAATGTTATATCTAATTGTAAATTAACTGCTGCACCGGTTTCTTCAGGTTACTCTTATGGGGTTAAAACCGAAGGAGGAAAAAATAGTTTTAATGAATTTATTAGTAATACAATCTATGAAATTGGTTATGGATTTTATCTGGATGCAAATGCTGACCGTTCAGAAGCAAATCGAATTGAGAAGAATCATTTTAAGAATATTAAGCGATACGCATTATTAGCTCAAAGGCAAGATTCGATATATATAAGTGAAAATATAGTAGAGAACGATAATTTCTCGTCTAATATTATTGCAATTAAGTTAATCCATTGTGGTAACGCAAGCAAGATTATAGGAAATAATATTGATATAAACGAATCAGATTATGCAAAAGGTATTTATGTATCACATTCAACTGGAGATATTAATTCCCCAATATTAATTGCAAATAACTTTGTGAATATCCGAGGAACATCAACATCCAATGGTACTTCATGTTTAGAATTGATTTTTTCTGATTTTACAAATGTATATCATAATAGCTTTGCATTATATACTGGTGGAGCCAGTTCGCACACTGTTTACTTCAATGCAAATACAAATATTAAGCTAGCTAATAATATTTTTAGCAATTTTAATCAAGGATTTTGCTATGAAGTAAGTAGTAATGATATATCAGGAGCAATTGTTTACAGTGATTTTAATAGCTATTACTCTAATGGCATATTATATGGAAAATGGGGTTATAATAACTCCCTTTTTAGTAGTGGAGGTGTGGCTAGTTTAACAGCTTTAAGTCAGATGGATTCCAACTCTGTTTTCACAAACCCATTGTTCTATTCCAATAGCAACTTACATTCATTCTCTTCTATTATTGATGGGGCAGCAACACCGAATACAGGAATTACTACAGATATTGATAATGAAATACGTAGTACCACAGCTCCTGATATTGGAGCAGATGAGTTTTCACTATCAAGCCTTGATGTTGGTGTTATTGGATTGCTTAATCCATTACCCTTGGATACACAATCAAGAGCCACTAGCCCGCAAGTTCTTATTAGAAATTTTGGTAGTAGTACTATAAGCTCTACGCAGATAAAATATCAAATTAATGGAGGAACAATTCAATCTTATTCTTATAGTGGGAGTTTAGCTTATGCAGCTATTGATACTGTAACCCTACCTTCGATGAATGTTCCTGTATTGAGTTACAACCTTAAGGCATATACACAGTTAACAGGTGATACAATTTATTCAAATGATAGTTTAGAATTTCAGCTATTTGGAATGCCTTTAATCGATGTGGAGGTAGTTTCACTTATAAGCCCTGTTGATGATTGCGATATGGACACAAATGAGGTGGTGAAAATAAAAATTAAGAATCATGGACTTTCAATAATATCTTCTGGACTTACTGTTTCATATCAATTGGTTGGAAGCTCAACAGTAGTTACTGAAACAGTTTCAACTTCACTCAATCCAGGTGCGGACATGATTTATACTTTTAATACAAAAGTAGATTTATCCGTAAGTGGTCAGGATTCTCTATTTAGATTTAAAATATTTGCTAGTCATGCAGCTGATCCAGCCGCGACTAATGACACTATCTATGGAGATGTATTGTCTTTAGGGACTCTTGCTGCACCAACAATAAGTGATACAACTATTAACTATGGAACCTCTGTAACATTAATAGCTTCATCTCCTTATAATACTTTTTGGTATGAGGATGATACATCCACTACTTCCATTGCAAATGGGGCAAGCTATACAACACCACAGTTATTTGATACAACTACTTATTATGTTGAGTCAAACACGAATATTCCTGCAATGACTAAATTTCTTGGTCAAGATACAACAACAAATATAGCAGGAGCATCTTCATGTATTTATAAAGGTGCAGGCGCCACCCATCAAATCCTAATACTTGCCTCAGAGTTGCAAAGCATGGGAATAAATGCTGGAAATATAACGTCACTTTCATTCTATCTAAAGTCAACAAGTTATCCGACAAATCACTCCCAGTTTACTATTAAAATGGGACATACAAATGCAACTGCTCTAACTACTAACTTTATAACTTCTGGCTTGACTCAAGTTTATCAGCAATCTTTTACAGAAGTGGTAGGATGGAATACTCATACTTTTTCAACATCCTTTAATTGGGATGGCACGAGTAATATTGTATTAGACTTCATGTTATTCACAAGTTATGGAAATCCGCTTATACGATATACTGCCACAAATTTTAATTCCGTTGCTTATAATCCAGGCATGGGTGCTCCAGGTGTTAGCGTAGAACGTCCAAATATGCGATTTACTACTGACCCTATATTGGGTTGTGCGGGATTTCGTACAGCTGTTACAGTGAATGTTCCTTTAGCTGCAATAGAAGCTAATATGAATGCAATACTAACTCCAAATCAATCATGTGGATTGGATACTACATTTGTAGAATGTCAAATTATTAACATGGGAACGGATACAATTCCTGGAGGTTATAGTGTGAGTTATAAAATAGATAACGGATCTTTCATCACACCTGAAATTATAAATATTGCAATTGCCCCAGCTGACACCCTGAATTATATGTTTAATTCGTTAGCTTTATTACCTTCTGGTCCAATTGGCGCAACATACTCAATTACTGCTGCTATAAGTACACCAAATGATTACTTTACTTCAAATGACACTGTATTACTAAGTGGAATATGGTCGGAATATACTCCTGAAACACCGTTTGTTGCAGCCACGCCAACTGTTAATTATGGTGATTCGGCAACACTGATCTCCACATCTACAGATTCTGTTTATTGGTATTATGATGCTTTAGTCACAAACCCGATTGGTAATGGTGCAAGTATTCAAATAGGTCCTTTATTTGATACAACTATAGTATATGCTCAAGCTCAAAAGACAGTTCCCTTAAGTCTATTTAATATAGGAAATGGAACAGCTATTAATACAACTTCAACAGGACCTTCTCCTTACGGAGGCCCCTCATATCAGGCGTGGGGAGTGCGCAATCAATTCTTAGTTAGAGCATCAGAAATGCGTGCTATGGGGATGCTTAAAGGTGAAATAGAGTCCTTAGAATTTTTTGTAAACACAGTATCGAGCAATAGTCATTTAGGCTACTCAATTAAAATGGGAAGCACAAATACAAATGAGCTTAATAGCTTTGTATCGGGTTTGACTACCATCTATTCGGCAACAACATTTAGTGAAGTTGCTGGTTGGAACACTTACAATCTCGTAACACCATTTTATTGGGATGGGCTTAGTAATGTAGTAATTGAAACCTGTTTTAAAAATTCTGCATGGGTAACTACAGGTTATGCTAAAGTACCATACACAACTACAAATTACGTTTCTTCACTTTCATCTTTTTCAGGATCAAATTTTAGTTGTAGTGATACGATTAAAGATCAATCTTATTATAAAAGACCAAATATTAGATTTACAGCTCAAGGATATGGGAGTTGTCCGAGTGGAACCATTAGTCATCAAATAAATATTCAAGGAATTCCTTCTATTGATGCTGGCTTGACTGTCGTAAAAAGTCCCAATGGTAGCATCTCATCTGGAGTGGCTGAGGACATAATAGTTGTTCTAAAAAACTATGGTATAGATACTTTAAATACCGTTTCAATAAATTGGATGGATCGAGATATGCTGCTTCATACTTACCCATGGACAGGACAACTACCTACCGGCGATACTGCTCATGTTACTATCGCAAATCATCTTTTTATGGGTGGGCAAACTCGTTTATTCTCATGGACATCTATGCCTAATTCAGTACTTGATACTATTCCACAAAATGATACCGCTTTTATAGACTTAGATATATGTATGCAAGGTACATACACTATTGGTGCGGGAATGAATTATCCAACACTTCAAGAGGCTTTCGATGATATGGTGTTAAGTACGGTTTGTGGATCGGTTGTGCTAGATATTGATACAGGAATCTATTATCAACAATATATCTTACCAACGGTAATAGGTGTAAATGAAAATCAAACAATAACAATTAAGTCAATAGCTAATGATAGTACCGCAGTACATCTTACACATGCGGCAAATTATGTTTTGAAATTAATTAATTCACCTTATGTAACTATTAAACATATTACACTGAATGCTAATGGAACTAATAATTCGAATGCCATTGTTTTGAGTGGTAGCTCGCACCATATTAATATTGAAAGATGTGTTCTTAATAATTCATCAAATATAAATAGTGTTGTTCAAGCAAGTGGAATTTATGCTCACGATAGTCAAGTTGACTTTGTCCGTATTGAGAATAACCTATTCAATAATGGGTATCAATCAATATATTTAAAAGGAAGTTTTTCAAATCGTCAAAAAGGGATGACAATTATTAATAATACAATGAGTGGATACTATAGAGCAGCTGTGTTTGTAGATTATCAAGATTCGCTTAATATTATAAATAATGAAATTTCTTCAGGCTTATTAGGAAATACGGTTTATGGATTGAACCTTAGAAATATACAGGGTTCATATAAGCTTAGAAATAATAAGATTATTGTTTTACCTATTATATCAGGATATGGAATATCTATAAGTGGTGGAAATGGAACCGCTTCAAACCGGGCTGTAATTGCTAATAATATGTTAAGTATAACAAAAGGAACAGGTAATCATTATGGACTTAAAATAGTGAGCACAATAAATACTGACTTCACCTATAATAGTATTAATATTAAGAAAGGTACTGCTAATAATGTTGGTGGTCTTTTTCAGTCTGGAAGTGGTTTAAAAATACTAAACAACGTCTTTTATACCAAAAAGGGTCGAATACTTGAGGTTTTAACACCTTCATCTATTATATCTTGTGACTATAATGATTACTTTACTGATACAGTAAACAATCAACTATTTGTAAAATGGCTAGCTGATGTAAGTGATTTGAATGCCTTAAAGGCTCTTGATCCTAACAATAATGTCCATTCTATTTCGGTGGATCCATCCTATTATTCAGATATTGATTTACATTCGTATGCAATGCAACTAAATGCTGCTGCTACGCCTATTAGTCATACTCTTATAGACTTTGATGGAGAAATCCGGAATACAACAACACCTGATATTGGTGCAGATGAATTTACGCTATCACCAATTGATTTAGGAGCGACTCATTTAGTCCATCCAAGTAGTAGTGGTTGTGACTTTAATTCATCTGATAGTATTCTTGTTCAGATTCGTAATTATGGAACTACTACTATTGATTTTAGTATTAATCCTGCTACAATAGTGGTATATAGTACTGGAGTAAATCCTGACACTATTAGCTATATACTTAACTCAGGCACTATTGCCCCTGGTCTATTTATGGATGTGAAAGTTACAAATACATTTAATCTTGCTATGACAGGCTTGTATATTTTTGATGCTTATGTGAATATTGCAGGCGATGGTAATGCTATTAATGACGATATGCCAACTCAAGAATTTATTTATTATCAGACAATTAGCAATTTCCCTTTCAATGAAGATTTTGAAAGTGGAAGTAGCCTCTATTTGGGCTCTAGTGAAGGGAGTGAAACTCAAATGACTATCATGCCTTCGGCTGCTTCAAGTGGAAATTATGGAATGAGATTTTCTGGAGGAGACAATTCGAGCTTTATACCAAATACTTCAGTTGACGATGCTTACGGTCATACGGATCATGTAGCTCGACTTTATAGTTGTCAAATTGATGCAACAAACTTGAGTGCCATGAACCTTCGATTTGATCTAAAACAAACCTATTTGGCAAATTCATATGGCTCATGGTTTAGAGTAATCGTTATCGATCAAAATGGAATGCATTATGCAAAGAATGTGAATGGAGATTCTACTTTTAGGCCAATAAGTCAAAACACTGATCCATTTACCACACATACTTTTGTATTAGATGCTTTTGTGGGTCAGGTAATTAGTCTTTATATGGAGGCGGCGGTAGGCTCATCCATGCTTGCTAATAATCATGGGGATAATGCTTATTTGGATAATATATCCATTTGGTCACCTGTGAATACTGATATCGGATTAAGAGCTATTTCGAGTTTCGATGTGGGTTTTATGAAAACAGGAACGGTTCACTATCCAAAAATTGTGGTGGAGAATTTTGGGGCTTCAACTATTACAAGCATTCCTATTTCCTACAGTGTAAATGGACAAACCCCTCTTTGGGACACACTATCAGTTTCTTTAGGTAGTTCTCAGTCAGATACAATAACCATGAATGAAAGCATTACTATAATAAGTGGTGTTCAAGAGCTATGTATTATCGCACATCTTGCTAGCGATGCTGTTGCGATAAACGATACAGTTTGTGAATTTATTAAAGGGTTGGATAGCTTCGGACTCAATTTTACAGACGATTTTGAAGGCGCAGATCAATGGTTTACAAGAGGGATCAAATCTCAATGGGAATTGGGAACCCCAAGCTCAACTAATTTTACATCTGCCCATAGTGGAGTAAATGCTTTTGTTACCAATTTATCAGGCGATTACCAAACAGAATCGGTGGAGTATTTATATTCCCCATTTTTCCAGATTCCTGTTACTACCGACACTGCTGTCTTAGAATTTGTACAGAAAATGCAGGTTCAAACTCAACTTGCTTATGGTTATGTACAATATTCTTTCGATGGAGTATTATGGCTTGGTTTGGGTTATATTGGTGCAGCAGGTTCATCTAATTGGTATACAACAATTATTAACGGTAGACATGTGTGGAGTAATCAAACTAATAACTGGCTTACTTCATCTATTGAACTTGATCCAACACTGTTTAATACAGGAGCATCTTTGCAATTCCGTTTTGTCTTTCAAAGTGATGCAGCGGCTCAGGTATCTGATGGTTGGATGATTGACGATTTTAGCATTAAATTGCCCTCACAGCTGCTTGATGTGGGAGTTAAGCAAATAGTATTGCCTAATTCAAATAGTATTGCTGGTATCGCAACTACTGTGGAGGTATTAATTCATAATTATGGAATAGATACATTAAATCAGATTCCTCTTGCTTATAAGGTGAATCTTATGAATGAAGTAAATGAAACTTGGTCTGGTAATTTATTGCCTGATTCTTCAGTGATTTATACATTCACTACCCAGCTTATTGGCCCAGTTGCAGCATATAATTTATGTGCATATACCAAATTAGTTGGTGATATAAATACATCCAACGATGGAGTTTGTAAATACTTGATTTCTGTAGCACCGGATTGGGATGCCGCAGTAGTGGATGTTGAAGAGGAGTATCTATATGGTGGTAATACAATTAAAGTTACCGTAACTAATTTGGGATTGAACCCAATTAGTCAACTACCAATGAGTTTTTCTTACGGTACTTTTCAATCAAATGTAGAGAATCTTGCTAGTGTCCTTAACCCTAATGATACAATGGTATACACCTTTGTTCAATTAGCTCCATCTGGAGTAATTGGGTCAACATATATGTGTGGAAAAACAATCTTGCCAAATGATATGATACCTTCAAATGACCAATTCTGCAAAGCAACAACAGGGGTTTCTGAAATGGATAAAAGTGAGTTTGTGTTGAACCAAAACAGACCAAACCCTTTCAGTAGTACGACAGAGATTAGCTATATTACACCAAAGCCTGGTATTGTTTATTTCAGAGTGATGAATGTACTTGGAGAAATAGTGCTTGAAGAGAAGCATCAAAATATGGTAAATAGTTATTCTAAAATGTATAATTTATCATTCCTTAGCCCAGGAATTTATTACTATAGCATTCAATTTGATGAAAAAATGATTGTGAAGAAAATGATTATTAAATAAAATTTATTTCTTCTGCTAGCTTAAATTAAGAAAAGGTCTTCTCTCATCAGAAGACCTTTTCTTATTGATTATTAAAGTAGAATGATAGTATTTATAGGACAAACTTAGGCGTTATTTTACCATAATCCAACAATTGTTGGGGGCATTAACGAATATTAGCTTTTTTTGGGAAATGGCGAATAAGTTTTGGATTATATTTGTATAATAATTTCTGAGATGTTATTTCTCAGATTTAAATTAAAGATTATGAGAAAATTAGTTTTAATTATTCCGCTGTTGTTGCTGTTAGTTTCGTGTAGCAGTCATAAAAAGGTGCAAGTTGAAGACCAGAATGCTGGGCAGACTAAGATGGATCTATTAAATAATATTTGGGATCTAGTTGCTGTTGATGGTGAAGAATTGGATTTTTCAGACGAAACAATTTATAAGCCCGTCTTGGAACTTCTGTTAAAAGACTCTGTAGCTATAGGAAGAACAGGTTGTAATAATTTTCAAGCAAAGATGGTTTTGGATGGTGATAAAATTAGTTTTCCACCTTTCCCAATGACGCAAATGTTTTGTCCAGGCTACGAAGGTATTTTTGTGAATGGTATTGGCGCAACAGCAACATATAAGGTTGATAGAATGAATCTTTATTTTTATAATAAAGGAGGAAAAGAAGTTTTGCGTTTTAAGAAGAAAGACTGACTAGTCTGTATGCAAAAATTAAAGTGCTGTAGTTTATAGCACTCTCGATAAACAAATCTTAGGTGCATTTTTAAGAGTATTCTGCCATGCTATAAAAATCACTGAGAAGGTATTAGGAATAAAGCCCTAGTGTAAAGGTTTTCTTTTCACAATCCCTCCATGTACTTCTCCCATAATATGTTCAGCGACAAATGCTTTTGAATCTATTTCTAAGACTTTACGTACTACTCGATTTACCTCTAGTCGCGTAACAATAGTGTAAACAACCTCTAGATTATCATCGCCAATTTTAGCTCTGCCTCCACGGGCATTATAGAGCGTTACACTTTTGTTTAACTCATCCATTAACATGATTTTTATTTCCACATGTTTATCCGACATGATAGTAATACCATAATATTCCTCGATTCCATGAATTACAAAGTCGACCGTTTTGGAAGCAACAAAATAGGTTAGAAGTGAATACAGAGCTGTTTCGATGCCCAATAAATATCCTGCAAATGAGAAGATAATCACATTTAGAATTAAAATAGTATCACCTACCGAAAGAAAGGATCTCTTGCTTATTCCTAAGGCTAAAATCTCCGTGCCATCGATTACAGAACTCCCTCGCACGGCAAAGCCGATACCTAAACCTAGGAAGAACCCACCAAAAATAGAAATTAGTAGTTTATCGTCGGTGATAGAGGTGAAAGGGGTAAAAGCAATAGCGAGTGACAGTAGGCTAATTGCGATAATACTGAGTACGGCAAAGCGCATATTAACTCGTATTGCTCCCATTACAATAAAAGGAATATTAATAATAACAATCCAATAATAAAGTGGAGTTCCTGTTACGTGAGCAACGAGCATGGAAATACCAGTTACTCCACCATCAATAAATCCATTGGGAATTAAAAAGGCCTCCAGCCCGAAAGATGCGGATAGAATTCCTATGAGAATTAAAAAAATACTTTTGGCGTTTTTGACAAATCTTTTCATAATTGCTAATCAAATTGTAGTGCTGTAAAAGTACATATTTTCTACTTGACTTTAAATTGGGATGAATAATAGATAAGGGCAAGTATTTAACATGAATTGTAACAAAACTATATTCATCTCTATGACTTATGAAAAAAAGGATTTTTTCATTTCTTATGATACTTTGCAGTGTGTTTCTTCAGCTACCAATTTAAAGAATAAAGGACGGTTTTGAGCTTCTATTTTCCTTTAGAAAAATAGAATAATCATACTCAATCCTGTAAATCCGTGTCTATTTTCATTGAGACTTAGATAGTCTTTCAATAAGCCGACTAGAAGAGTTCTATGGGTGAAATAGGTTCTACACAAAGCGCAGGACCTCCCTTGTCTTTATGTATTAGCAAGTCATGTTATCTGGATAACAGAAAAACATACAGAATGTTTGAATTTGTAGTAAATTTGCACTTCTTAAGTATAAAAACATAAAACGAGTTTGATCATGGATCAAAAAACAAATAAAGAAAGACTGTTTGAAGAGTTTCCACCCATAAGCACAGCGCAGTGGATGGACAAAATTAAAGCAGATTTGAAGGGTGCTGATTTTGACCGTAAATTGGTATGGCATAATGAGAATTTTGATGTACAACCATTCTATCGTGAAAATCAGCGTACTGAAGTGAACTACCTTGATGTAGAGCCTAATAATTTTCCTTTTGTGCGCTCCACTAAAGATAAGAACGACTGGGAAATACGTCAGAAAATATACGCAAAAACTCCAGTTGAGGCCAATCAAATTGCCAAGGAAGCTGTAAAACGCGGTGTTGTGGGCTTAAGCTTCGATGCCATGGAAATTACAGATTTGGCTTCATTGTCGGTCCTACTTCATGGGCTTGATTTGGAAGCTGTTTCCATCAATTTCAGAGCGTCGAAAAACTATCTAAAATTAACAACTTTAATTATAGAGTATGTTAAAGACAGCGAGTTTGAAGCTCATAAGTTGAAGGGCTCTATGAGTTTCGATTCATTGGCCTATCGATTGATTCATGACAAATACTATGAAAGTTTGGATTTGAATATGACCGAGCTTTTAGTTTTAATCAATACGATAAAAACAGACTTACCGGGTTTTCGTGTGCTTAGTGTAAATGCAGCTCATTTTCATAATGCTGGAGCAACTACGGTTCAGGAGTTGGCCTTTGGGCTTTCTGCGGGTAGTGAATATCTTCAACAACTGTCGGAAAGAGGTATGGATGTAAATAGTGTATTACCTTTTATGAGCTTCAATTTTGCCATTGGTTCATCCTATTTTATGGAGATTGCCAAGTTTCGAGCTGCTCGATTGCTGTGGGCATATATTGCAGAGGCATATGGTGCAAAAAAAGAGTCTTCCAAGGCTTATATTCATGCGGTAACAGCCAATTGGAATAAGACTTTATTCGATCCTTATGTAAATATGCTGCGTACCACTACCGAGTCAATGTCGGCGGGTATTGCAGGAGTAGATGCCATGACTATTTTACCTTTTGATAATGTATATAATACTGAAAATGAATTTGCTTCACGTATAGCACGCAATCAGCAAGTTATTATCAAAGAGGAGGCGCATTTGGATAAAGTGCTTGATCCAGCCTCGGGTTCCTATTATATTGAGCATCTTACCGATTCATTGGTACAAGCGGCCTGGGACTTATTCTTAAAAATTGATGAGCAAGGAGGTTATGCCAAAGCATTGGAAAATGGCTTTGTTCAGCAACAAATTGCACAATCGGCACAAAAGAAAGACCAAGCGGTGGCCAGTCGTAAAAAAGATATACTGGGTACCAATCAGTTTCCAAATCAACTTGAAAGCATGCTTGAAAACATAGTGCGTGAGGTGAAGCCTGACCATGAGGGTATTCGCCGATATCGAGCTTCAGAGGCTTTTGAAAAAGTACGACTAGATACTGAAATTGCGATAAAGAATGGAGGTAAGCGGCCAATAGTATTCTTGCTAACATTTGGCAACCTAAATATGCGAAAGGCAAGGGCCAGTTTTGTTGCCAACTTTTTTGCTGCTGCAGGATATGAAATAATTGATAATGCAGGCTTCGAATTTCCAGAGCAAGGAGCCAAAGCTGCAATGAAAGCTAAAGCAGATATTGTGGTGCTTTGTAGTGCTGATGATGAGTATTTGGGATTGGCCATGAAAGTAAACGACTATTTCAACTATGAGGAGAAGAAGCCTCATTTATTAGTAGCTGGATTTCCAAAAGACGATATCGACAGCCTGAAAGAAATGGGGGTGGAGAATTTCATTCACGTAAAAACCAATATGTTGGAGACATTACAGAAATATAATCAAATGCTTGGAATCCTTTAAAAGAGTATTATGAAACCGAATTTTAAAAATATAAATATCAAATCCAAGTCTGCAGCCAAGCCCAATACGGCTATGCCTGTAGAAGATTGGATGTCTGCCGAGCAAATTCCAGTAAAAAATCAATACAATGCTAAGGATTTGGAGCAGGTGGAGCATTTGCATTATGCTGCTGGCTTGGCACCTTTTTTACAAGGACCCTATTCAGCAATGTATGCCATGCGTCCGTGGACCATTCGTCAGTATGCAGGATTTTCCACTGCGGAGGAATCCAATGCTTTCTACCGCCGCAATCTAGCCGCAGGGCAAAAAGGTTTATCCGTTGCTTTCGACCTAGCGACTCACCGTGGCTACGACTCAGATCATGAGCGTGTAGTGGGCGATGTGGGAAAAGCGGGTGTAGCTATTGATTCCATTTTGGATATGAAGATCCTTTTCGATCAAATTCCTTTGGATAAAATGTCCGTTTCCATGACCATGAATGGAGCAGTGCTTCCTATCTTGGCATTCTATATTGTGGCCGCTGAGGAGCAAGGTGTTCCCATGGAGAAGTTGAGTGGAACCATTCAGAATGATATCTTGAAAGAATTTATGGTGCGTAATACCTATATCTACCCACCTTTGCCATCCATGCGTATTATTGCCGATATTTTTGAGTTTACTTCGCAGAAAATGCCAAAGTTTAATTCCATAAGTATCAGTGGCTATCATATGCAGGAAGCGGGTGCCACAGCCGATATCGAATTGGCTTACACCTTGGCCGATGGCTTGGAATACCTTCGAGCAGGAATCAATGCAGGTATGGATATAGACAGCTTTGCACCGCGTTTATCTTTCTTCTGGGGTTCGGGAATGAACCATTTTATGGAGATTGCCAAAATGCGAGCTGCACGTATGCTTTGGGCCAAAATTGTAAAACAGTTCAATCCTAAGAATCCAAAATCAATGGCATTGCGTACGCATACTCAAACATCTGGTTGGAGTTTGACCGAGCAAGATCCATTTAATAATGTGGCACGTACTTGTGTGGAGGCTTTGGGTGCAACCCTTGGTCATACACAGTCGTTGCACACCAACGCTTTGGATGAGGCCATTGCTTTACCCACTGATTTTTCGGCACGAATAGCTCGAAATACCCAGATTTATTTGCAAGAAGAAACAGATATTACCCATGCAGTTGATCCATGGGCAGGTTCTTACTATGTGGAAAGCCTTACCAAGGAAATTGCCGATAAGGCCTGGAAACATATCGAGGAAGTGGAAGCTTTGGGCGGAATGGCCAAAGCAATTGAAACAGGGATTCCTAAAATGCGAATTGAAGAAGCTGCAGCACGCAAGCAAGCGCATATCGACTCGGCTAAGGAAACCATTGTGGGAGTAAATAAGTATCGTTTGGATAAGGAAGATCCATTGGAGATTTTAGAAGTAGATAATACGGTAGTACGCGTATCGCAAATTGAGCGATTGAATAAGCTACGTGCCGAACGTAATAATGATGAAGTGCAAGCAGCATTGGAGGCTATCACTAACTCTGCCGATACAGGCGAAGGAAATCTTTTAGCCTTGGCAGTGGATGCTACACGCAAACGTGCTAGCTTGGGAGAAATATCCGATGCACTTGAAAAAATAATGGGGAGGTATAAAGCGGTGATTAAATCAATATCAGGAGTTTTCTCATCCGAATCACAGGATGATGAGCAATTTAAGAAAGCCACCAAGCTTTGTAATCAATTTGCAGAATTGGAAGGCCGTCGTCCACGAATTATGGTTGCAAAAATGGGACAAGATGGTCACGATCGTGGTGCCAAAGTAGTTTCCACAGGTTATGCCGATATTGGCTTCGATGTGGATATTGGACCACTGTTTCAAACACCAGAAGAATCGGCGCGTCAAGCCATCGAGAATGATGTGCATATCTTGGGGGTGAGCAGTTTGGCTGCTGGACATAAAACCCTAGTACCTCAGGTAATTGAAGAGCTTAAGAAGCAAGGTCGTGAAGATATTATGGTAATCGTTGGCGGCGTAATTCCTCATCAAGATTATGAATTTCTTTACAAAGCGGGAGCCATGGCTATTTTTGGACCTGGAACCAAAATCGCAGAAGCGGCCATTGAGCTGCTTAATATTATGATTGAAGAAGGAAAATAACATCCTATTTTAAAAATAGTAAAGCCGCTAATTTGCGAATTAATAATTTGCATTTAGCGGCTTTTTCTTGATTTTATTTCTTGTCTTTACAATAGTAACGAATTGGCTCCGCGTAGTAGGAGTTTCCGAAAATTTTAACTTTCACTTTACAACTAAATTTCATTACTTGCATATTCTTCCAATTTACTACAAACCCCGCATTACGTATGAGCCTTTGGTAATGATTAAAGGTTACTTAAAAGCATCTAAAAATATTTCAGGAGTTCTGCTTACTTTTTTACTTCTATAATTATAGAATGCTATATTGGTACTTGCTTTTACAATTACTTTCTTATTTGCTATATTAACAAAACGATAGTAAATATTACAGCCTGAATTTGAAATTTCATTTACAGTAACATCAACCCTAAGTTTATCACCGTAAAAGCCTTCAGAAGAATAATTAATTACTGAATCAATCATTATTATGCCAACTCCATCAATATCATTTTCTGAAAAACCCTTATCAGCCAATAGTCTCATCCTTGCCTCATGAATCATCCCTAAAACCGAATCATTACCAAGATGTCCACCATAATTTATGTCTGTTATACGAACATCAAGCTGTGTTGAGAAATTAAATTTCTCGGGAAGTATTAATTTTATACGTGCCATATTATATTCTTCTAATTAAATTCACTTAATAAATTAACTCTATCGTAATTGATTTATTACTACTTAAATTAATTTTGGTACACTTAAATGAAGGAGCTGACAAAATAGGTCTACAATTATTTGAAAAACCATAGCCTTCTTTTGGAATACCAAATATATTCATATTACATTCCCCGTCAGAATTTTTATCATGAAAAATTGCAACAGCATAGTCTCCAGCAGGCAAGTTATTGAAAGTTATAGCTTCTGAATAGTTATTTACCTTCGATATGTTGTCCTGGTATTGTTTCCCTTCTTTGGGGAAATCATCTGATTTGTTATAAATTGAAACAATAATATTTCCTTCTAATTGTTTGAAATTTGTTACCGTAACTGTCAGGTTATATGTTTGCGAATATTTAGTTTGACTAAAAATTAAAAAACAAATAATAAGTAAATATTTCATAATTCTATTTGTTTTAATGATAATCGTGTCCTAATAAAATAATATAACAAATATCCTATATGAATACCTGCAAAAAGAAATACAGGAATATATGCAATTGTAATTTTTAACGAAAAAGCCAATATTATATCAAAAACATGTAGAATCAATGGTATCAACCATATTATTGGATAATCCTTTATATCAACTATGGCATCTCTTTTTCTATACTTAAACAGTATTGCAATGCTAATAATTCCAATAAGCGAAAGCATACCTATTTCTGCAATTCGGCTGGTATGAATAGGGTAAATAGGATCTAAGAAGAGTAAAAACCTTGTTAATGGTGAAAGTATCAGAGCAACGCCTAAAAGTGGGGCAGCAATAATATATGATATCCCAACCATTTTTTTACGTTTTGCTTTATCATATAGATTTCGTCCTATCTGAATTAAAAATGTGTAGTAAAACATTAATAAAAACCAACCAATATAATTGAAAAATGGAATACCAAAAAACATTTTATCATAGTGAGAAGTCCAATTCCAGCGCCCTTCCATTACTCCGTTAATATTATGTAAGTCAAAAACGGCGACAGGGTCAATTGTCATATCTTGTAAAACGGCTAAAACTCCAACAACAAAAGGAATAACCCATTTGGGGAATTTCATTATCTCGGCAAACCGTAAAGCAGAATAAAAAATTACGGCTTCGAACATAAGAAGAGAAAGTGGAACAACGCCTACCATTACTAATCTATCCAACGAATAATTATAAGTATTTGATAAGACACCTAAATTCTCAAAAAGCCCTGCATATACAATAAAACCAAATAATTCAAGAACTCTATAAATTCTCGTATTATTATCATTTTGTCTCATAGCATCTGCAACACAATAGAAGAATAGTATAAATGCAAGTATTTCTGCAATTGCCCAACTGCCAGGTGTAGAAAGATATTCTAAAATTTCGGGTCGATAATCCATTTACTTAATATTTAGTTATATTCAAAGTTATTAGCTCCTCTTGCATAAAGCATAACGTTCCGGCTATGTGTAGTTGCGGGCTGCTTACGAACAATCTTTTCTGTTTTGTTTATACACTTTAAAGATATAAATAATTTTTCATCTATTCCGCGGAATAGCAATTACATATGAGCCTTTGTTAGCGGTATACCTTTTATTTATATCCCATTCCAGTGAACCAGTCATACCCTTCAATTTTTCTGTATTCTGTCGGAACAGAATTTAAAATTTTGTAATTGTCGTCATACAGTTTGTTCGTTGATATTAAAACCTTTCCAGTCTTTATCCCCTTGTTGTTTTTCTCATAAGAAACATATTCCAAAGTGTCTATTCCATTTATACTTATACAACTCAGTCTCTCCAGGATGACCATAGCATACTCCTCTAATTACTTTTTCTTTAGGCGAAAATGTTGGATTAATAAATTCAAAGTTCTCTGAAAATGCTTTTTTGTCTTGTCGAATTAGATAAACATTACTGAATGCTTTTAGGCAACAACCTGAAGAACCATACCAATTAACCACAAAGTCATTTAGTCCGTCACCATTAATGTCTCTGATTGTGTCGTTTACATAGGTCAAAGCCCATTGTTCGTGAGAAATTACTTTTTCATATTTGTTGTCACTTTTTGAATAGATATCAATGTAAATAGCATTTGATTCGTTTCTCCTTATTATGAGGTGAGGGTTTGTTTTGGTAAAGTGATAGTTTAAATTAATTTTCACACTCACAGGAATACTGTTAGGAGAAATTTCATATTTCTCAACAAATTTATCTTTATTGATATTTTGATAAGCAATTTTCAATGCATCTTGTAAGACTTTATCAAGCCTTAAACTGTCTGCATAGTCTTGTTCTTCAATTTTTCTTCTTTTCTCCAAACGCTCTTGCTCTTTTTTGTCAATGCTTGTCAGTAAAGTGTCAGCCGAAACCACAGAAATATCCTTTTTGTTGCTTGTCTGTCTACAAGAAATTTGTATCGTGAAAATTACTAATATCAATATGTGTAATGTCTTTTTCATTTGGTTACCGCTAACGAGTGAATATAATGACCTTTCATGTTATTTCCACTATACCCACCATTACTTATATTCATAACAACCTCTAGTTAAGGCAATTATATATTTGCCTCTTAATTAACATTAAGTTGCTGACTGTAAAGATAGAAATTATATCATTACTATTTTAAAAGTAATTGGTCGTAACCTATAAAAAATGCTCACTATTTGAATAGTAAAAAACAAAGAATAAATATTAGCAAACCAAAATTATCAAGGCTTCAAACATCCGATGCTTTTATGTATTTTTACCCCCAATAAGGCCAAAATAAATCTCTCTGAATATCAAAAGATTCACCATGACCCAAGACAAAAAACTTTTTTTACTCGATGCTATGGCATTGATATATCGTTCCTATTTTGCATTTAGCAAAAACCCAAGAATTAATTCCAAAGGATTGAATACCTCTGCTATGCTAGGTTTTACAAACACTCTGTTTGAGCTTCTGCGCAAAGAAAACCCTACATATATTGGAGTAGCTACCGATACAAAAGCCCCTACGCAAAGGCATAAAGACTACGAGCCATATAAAGCACATCGTGAGGCCATGCCCGACGAATTGGCCATGTCCATACCCTATATTTATCGAATATTAGAAGCCTTTCGTATTCCACTTGTCGCTATGGATGGCTACGAAGCCGATGACATTATTGGCACCATGGCCAAGACCGCTGAAAAAGAAGGCTTTACTACTTATATGATGACTCCTGATAAGGATTTTGCCCAATTGGTAAGCGAAAACATATATATGTACAAACCTGCCCGCATGGGCAATGCTGCCGAAGTTTGGGGTGTGAACGAGGTGAAAGCTAAATTTGAAGTGGAAGATCCAATTCAAGTAATCGATATACTTGGTCTTTGGGGTGATGCTGCGGATAATATTCCTGGCATCCCTGGTATAGGAGAAAAGCGTGCCAAGGAGTTGGTAGGTCGTTTTGGTAGTGTGGAAGGCATTATCGAAAATGTGGAGCAGCTCAAAGGCAAGATGAAAGAAAATGTAATCAATTTTGCGGAGCAAGGTGTTTTGTCAAAACAATTGGCCACAATAATTTTGGATGTACCCGTAAAAATAAAGATTGACGAATTAAAGCGTCAAGAGCCTGATTTTGATAAATTAAAAGAGCTATTTGACGAATTGGAATTTCGCACTTTGGCCAAGCGTATTTATGCTGAATTTGGCATAAAAGACCAAGAAGAATTAGGTGCTATTGAAAAAACTGTAAAAACAAAAAAAGCTGCCCCCCAGGAAGAAACATTGGATATGTTTGCCCAGTTTGAAATGGAGCAAGAGCGATTGGCAAGTCGTGAAACCATCAAAGAATTAGCAGATAGCAAATCACAATATACTTTAGTGAAAAATGAGCATGAGCGTAAGAAATTAGTTTCTGAGCTTATGAAGCAACACACCTTTAGCTTGCACATCATTACTACCAATAATGATGCACATCAAGCCGAGCTTGCAGGCATTGCTTTCTCTTTCGCTGGCAAGCAGTCGTACTATCTAACACTTCCTTCTGAATATGAAAAAGCAATTGAGATTTTAAAGGAGTTTGAGACCGTCTTTTCGGAAGATAATATAGAAAAAGTGGGTCATGATTTGAAGTACTCATTGGCCGTTTTACGCTGGTATCAAATTATACTCAAAGGCAAAATGTTTGACACCATGTTGGCACATTACCTATTAGAGCCCGACATGAAACACAGCATAGATTTCTTAACAGAAACCTATGTTGATTATAAGATTATTCCAACAGAAAACCTATTGGGACGTAAGTCGGATGCTGCAATAAAAGTAGGAAAAGCAAAACCAAACTTCCGTGATGTCGAGGTCGAATTATTAAAAAACTACGCCTGTGAGCGAGCTGATAATATTCTACAATTAAAAAATTACTTTACCCCTAAACTAGTAGAAACCGAAACCTTAGGATTATTTGATGAAATGGAAATTCCATTGGTAAAAGTACTTGCTGCAATGGAAACGGAGGGAGTGAACTTGGATGTAAAGTCCCTTGAAGATTATTCCATAAAATTGGGCAAAGAAGTAGATACTACTGAAAAACAAATTTACGAATTGGCTGGCCATGAGTTTAATATTGCCTCGCCTAAGCAGTTGGGTATAGTATTATTTGACGAGATGCAGATTAGCGATAAAGCAAAAAAAACAAAAACAGGGCAGTATAAAACAGGCGAAGATATTTTAACCAAACTCAAGAAAAAACATCCCATAGTAGAGCTTATTTTGGAATACCGCTCATTAACCAAGCTAAAATCCACCTATGTGGACGCATTACCTAAATTGGTAAACCCTCGTACTCAACGAATTCACACTACTTACAATCAAGCGGTGGCTTCAACAGGGAGGCTGAGCTCCAATAACCCTAATTTGCAGAATATTCCCATTCGTAGTAGTAGAGGCCGAGAAATTCGTAAGGCTTTTATCCCTCGAAACAACGATTATACCTTCTTGGCAGCAGATTACTCTCAAATAGAGTTACGCCTAGTAGCTCATTTGAGTCAGGATAGACAAATGCTCGATGATTTTAATTCGGGTAAAGATGTGCATACGGCAACGGCAGCTCGTGTATATGGAGTTTCTGAGGAGGAAGTAAGCACCGATATGCGACGTAATGCCAAGGGTGTCAACTTTGGAATTATCTACGGAATTTCCGCCTTTGGTTTATCCGAGAACCTAAATATTCCACGTAAAGAAGCGGCAAAAATGATTAGCAATTATTTTAAGCAATACCCTGCCATTAAAGAATATATGGAGGCTCAAGTGGAGTTTGCCAAAGAGCATTCCTATGTGGAAACCATAATGAAACGTCGACGTTATTTACGCGATATTCGTTCCTCAAATGGTATGGTACGCAGTTTTGCTGAGCGCAATGCCGTGAATGCACCCATTCAAGGCTCTTCGGCTGATATGATTAAAATTGCCATGATTTCTATTCAAGATGAATTGGAAAAGCGTAAACTGAAAACCAAAATGATTCTTCAGGTACATGATGAATTAATTTTTGATTGCCTCAAAGAGGAAGAAGAAGAGATTAGAATCCTTGTGGTAGAACACATGAAATCGGCCATGAAATTAGACGTACCCATAGTAGTAGATATCAATGCAGGAGAAAATTGGTTGCAGGCGCATTAATTTTTAGGACAAATAATAGAATAAAATATATTCAACAACTAAAAATAAGATTCGTTTGCCCTAGCATTAATATTAGGGCAAACGCATCTAAACTTAAACTGGTGGTTCATTATTGGGTGTATAATTGATTAGATCAAG
>JAGLCR010000054.1 GCA_023146135.1 Bacteroidales bacterium | reverse complement strand
AAAAGAAATGCTATATTATTATACATCAGTATATTATATGTATGGGTAGCAAAAATAGAATCAAATAATAAATATCAGCTAAAAACAAGATGCGTCTGCCCTGGCATTAATATTCGTTGATGTAAGTATTATCCCAAAAAGCCTTATTTTTACCCCATGCTATTCAGAGATATATTAGGACATCAGGAGCTTAAAAATCAACTTCTAAACACGGTAATAAATAATCGTGTTAGTCATGCCCAAATGTTTTTGGGAGTACAAGGCACCGAAAAATTGGCCTTGGCTATTGCGTACGCTCAATTTATTTCATGTGATAACAAACAAACCTATGGCCCAGAAGCTGATTTAATTGCTGATTCCTGTGGGCAATGCCCATCCTGTATTAAGTATCAAAAATTGGCTCATCCTGACTTACATTTTATTTTTCCCGTAGCAACTACCAAAACCATTTCTAACAAGCCTGTAAGTAGTATGTTTTTAGTCCAATGGAGAGAAGCCTTATTGGATAGTAATTACTATTTGAATATTAATGAATGGTATGAAAAAATTGGTATCGAAAAAAAACAAGGGAAAATAGGTGTTGATGATGCCAATAATATCATAAAAACTCTGGGGCTTCGGTCCTTCGAATCGGACTATAAGGTGGTGATTATTTGGATGCCCGAAAAGATAAATATACAAGCAGCACCCAAGCTTCTGAAATCCTTGGAGGAGCCTCCAGATAAAACGCTATTTCTTCTTGTTTCGGAGAATCATGATCAAATTTTGAAAACCATAATATCGCGTGTTCAGCTATTAAAAATCAGCACTCATGACGACAGTGTGATTAGAAACTACTTGCAACATAACTTTCAGCTTGATGACAAACGTATGGATGAAATCATTCACCTATCCGAAGGTGTATTCTCCAATGTGTTTAAGCAAATTGACAGTAATGAAATCACTAATGTTTTTTTTAATCATTTTCGTGAAATGATGCTCTTTGCCTATCAAAATAATTTTGTAAAAATGCGTGAAAAATCCAATGAGATCTCCAACTTCGGTCGTGATAAGCTGGTATTGCTTATGCGATATGGCATGCGAATTACACGAATGTGTATGCTTTACGATGTGGGAAATCAATCAATGGTGCGCTCTGCAAACGAGGAACTTGACTTTGTAAGCAAGTTTTCGAAGTTTGTAAATCAAAATAATGCAGAAGCTATTTACGCAATACTTTCTGAGGCAGATTATCATATTGGTAGAAATGTAAATACTCGAATAGTACTATTGGACACTATGTTACAAATAAGCATTGAGATACATAAGCAGAAATAAACCACTATAGACTAAAAATACCATAGTCTTAACTTCTTATGAGACCACTAAAAACCATTTAAAATGAAAAAAGAGCAGCTTTGGGAGGCTACTCTCTTATCATGGTTGTTAATCTTGTTATAAAAACTGCACAGGAACTATAACAAATCAATGATTAACTGTATGGTGTTTCCTAATTATTATTGGTAGGATTATTTTCTTACTAAAAGAACTGCTGCAAAGATAAGTCAGCAGAGGCTCCTGAAATGTTAACAGACCTAAACAAAACTTAAAAAGTGTTAATTTACTTTTCAATATTGTAATATAGTACTGATATTCTACCATTTATATAACTTCCCACTCTCTCAAAACCTTTAATATTGAACGCATTCAGCCACAAATAGAGATTGTTTTCAGTAATAAAAAAATGATGTACTTTTGTCATAATTAATGGATAAAAAGAAAATTATACTAATTAGTATGGCAATGGGCCTTGTGTTGATTGGGCTCGTTACAATGCAGCTCTTTTGGCTGAAGTCGGCAATGCAAATAAAAGAATCAGCCTTCAATGAAAACATACAGCGTATTTTCACTGAGGTAGTAGAGGATATAAGTATTTTAGAAAATGAGTCGAGCAAAAATAGGGTTCTAAACATCCTCGGACAACGTCCTATAATTCCCAAAGAAAAAATGCATAATAAGGGAGGTGTTGCAATATCCTATTTCAAGTACAATGGTAAAAAATATGCATTTTCAAAGCAAATTCTTACCGCATTTACTCCACATGGAGTATTTGACAATTCACTATTTGACAATCCTGCATGGGCATATCGATACATTGATTCACTGATTAGTAAAAAGCTAAAAAAGAATAGTATATTTATCAATTATAATTTCAATGTATTTAACGAAATAAATGACCGGCTTTTATATAAATCTTCTGGTTTCAAAGAAACCGAGTTTTTAAATAATGCCTATGCATTTGCATTCTACTCAAACAGTAACGCGCAACAGATTTACTTAATGGTGCATTTTACTAATCAAAAACGATTTTTACTGCGTGAAGAAGCCTCGGTATTAGCAATATCAATAATTCTGATACTAAGCGTGATTTCCTTGTTTTGGTACTCCCTCTCAACCATCATTCGTCAAGACAAACTATCCATATTAAAGAATGATTTTATAAATAATATGACCCATGAGTTCAAAACACCAATTTCTACAATCTCTCTTGCTTGTCAGGCACTGAGTGATAAGGATATGATTAAAACTCCAGAGCTTTATAATGCATATATACCAATTATTGCTGAAGAAAACCGTCGCCTTGGCAGTATGGCCGAAAAAATACTCCAAACAGCCCTGATTGATAAAGGACAACTTAAGTTAAATCAAGAGTGGGTTAATGTACACGACGTAATACAAGACGTAGTCAAAAATATTGAATTGCTAATAGTAAAAAAAGGAGGAAAGCTCTCTTTTTCACTAGATGCTGAACGCTTTATTATCAAGGCCGACAGACTGCATTTAAGTAATTTGATATATAATTTGTTAGATAATGCAAATAAATATACTTTTGAAGACCCATTAATTGAGGTTGGTACTCAGAAAGATGGTGACTGCTTTAAGCTGTATGTTAAAGACAACGGTATCGGTATATCAAAAGCAAATCAGAAGAAAATATTTGATAAACTGTATAGAGTTCCAACAGGTAATGTTCACAATACCAAAGGCTTTGGGCTTGGATTAAGCTATGTTAAAGCAATCGTTGATAAACACAGAGGTGTTATAAACATCCACAGTCAATTGCAAAAAGGAACTACTTTTGAGGTTCGTTTTCCATTTGATAACGAAAGAATACAATGTTGAAATAAATAAAATTATGGATAAAATTAAAGTACTTTTAGCGGAAGATGATCCGAACTTAGGTAAAATATTAAAAACTTACCTCGAAGCCAAAGATTTTGAGGTGGATTTATTTGTGAATGGTGAAGAGGCCCTTTTGGGTTTTCACAAAAACACCGAATATCAAATCCTTGTTTTGGATGTTATGATGCCTGTCATGGATGGTTTTACCTTAGCCAATAACGTTCGCAAAACAGATAAAGTTATTCCCATTATTTTTCTCACAGCAAAATCTTTAGAAGAAGATAAGCTTAAAGGTTTTGAAATGGGTGGTGATGACTATATTACTAAGCCATTTAATATGGAGCTCTTATTAGCTCGTATCAATGCAATAGTTCGACGTATCCATAATGTGTATGACGAAAAAGTAGAAAAAACAGATTATCATATTGGTGATTTTGTTTTTGAATATAACCATCAACGTCTAAATTATAAAGGGAATGAGCAAAAACTCACTTCCAAAGAAGCGGATTTATTAAAGCTCTTATGCGAGCATACCAATGAGGTGCTTGATCGTAGAATTGCTCTTAACAGAATATGGAAAGACGATTCCTATTTTAATGCAAGAAGTATGGACGTCTATATTACAAAGTTACGTAAATACTTAAAACTTGATGATCGAATTCAGATCATTAACGTACATGGAATAGGGTTTAAACTTTTAGTTGGATAGTATCGTTTTATTGACAATAAAATGACTGGCCAAAATGTTGTAAGTGTCAGAAAAATAGTTAATTTTGTCCATCAATTAAAAATATAGATAAGTTATGAATATACCTGAGAATTTAAAGTACACTAAGGACCACGAATGGATTCGTGTTGAAGGAGATATGGCTGTAGTTGGAATTACAGAATTTGCTAGTCAAGAGCTAGGCGATATCGTATTTGTAGAAGTTGAAACTGTAGGTGAAGACTTAGACATTGAGGAAACTTTTGGGTCAATAGAAGCAGTAAAAACAGTATCTGATATGTTTATGCCAGTATCAGGAGAAGTTGCAGAGTTTAACGAAATTTTAGAGGATGCTCCTGAGACTATTAATAATGATCCTTATGGCGAAGGATGGATTATCAAGATTAAGATGAGCGAATTGTCTGAATTAGATAATCTATTAGATGCTAGTGCGTATAAGGCACTTATTAGTTAAAAAATATTATTTCAATAAAGCACTCATGTTTTAATGGGTGCTTTTTTTATGTCTATAAAATTCTATATACCTGCCTTCGTATGGGCTCTAGTTATTTTCATAATTATTGCTATACCAGGAGTGTATATCCCAAAACCACATGGTGCGTGGGAACTATTATCCCCTGATAAAATTATTCATCTAGCCATGTTTGCCCCTTTTTCCTATTTGATGATGTGGGGCCATCAAAAAAGAAAAGGCAGAAAAAATAATTTATTTGTTGCCCCTCTTATTATTGGCACTATTTATGCAATTTCAACTGAAGCATTACAGTTTTATGTAGTCGTAGGCCGCAACGGTAATATCTATGATGCTATGGCAGATATCATCGGAGTTATTTTGGGCTTAATCATATTTCATAAAATTAACGATTAGAAAAATAGATTATAGATGTTCAATTAAAATATTATTAGTACTTTAGCACTCTTAAATAACGGACAGTTATAATGTTATAAATTACAGAGCATTATGGAAATAAAGAAAACAGACAGAGCAAGTTTAGAGAAGAATCGTAATACTTATATTCTTATAGGATTGGTGATTACTCTTTCTTTAGTATGGTATGCTTTTGATCACAAAACTTACGATAAAGAAGAAATTGTAATTGTACAAAATGCAATGTTAGAAGATGAAGAAGATTTAATTCTTCAAACTCAGCGTAATGAACCACCTCCACCTCCACCTCCACCACAGCAAACTACCGTAATTGAGATTGTAGAAGATGATGTGGAAGTAGATGATATCGAGATTGATGCTGAAACTGACGACGATGAAGAAATCGAAGAGCAGGTGCTTGAAGAAGAAGAAGCAGAAGATGATAAAGAAGATGAGATTTTTGTTTTCGTTGAGGATCAACCTGGTTATCCAGGAGGTGACAAAGCTCGTATCAAATATCTTCAAGAAAATATTAAGTTCCCCGTAATGGCAATCGAAAGTGGAATTCAAGGAACTGTTTATGTAACATTCGTTGTTGAAAAAGATGGTCGTATCACTAGTGTAAAAGTACTTCGTGGTATTGGTGGCGGTTGTGACGAAGAGGCTGTTAGGGTAATTAAAAGGATGCCAAAATGGAAGCCTGGCAAACAAAGAGGTCGTTCGGTTCGTGTACAGTTTAACATGCCGGTACGATTTGTACTTGCCGGTTAATATTCAAAAAATATAGAGCATAAAAAAAAGAGCTGCATTTCTTGCAGCTCTTTTTTTATGCCTTTTGAACTTCTTACTTACTTATTATTTAAGGCAGTCATTGTGCGCTGTGCACCAATACTCACAAATGATTTTACAAATTCAATGGCCAAATCAATGCGCTCATCAACAACGACATTCTCTTCACTAGTCCATTTCCCTAATACAAAATCACTTTGATAGCCTCTACGAAAATCACTTCCAATACCAAAACGTAATCTTGGAAAAACATTATTTCCTAAGTTCTCAATAATGCTTGTTAGCCCATTATGATTTCCATCTCCCCCTTTAAGCTTCATCCTTAGCTTTCCTAAAGGAATGGCTAAATCGTCAAGTATAACTATAATATTATCAGCACTCACTTTCTCGGTAGTCATCCAATATTTAACAGCCTTCCCACTGAGGTTCATAAAGGTAGTAGGTTTTAAAAGAATTAATTTTCTTCCTTTAAACTTAAGCTCTGAACGAAAAGCATGACGCTCTATCTTAAACTCGCCATTCAATTCTTTGGAAAGACGGTCAACTACATCAAACCCTATATTGTGTCGCGTGTTCTCATACTCAGCACCAATATTTCCTAAACCAATTATTAGATATTTCATATGTTATAATTTATTATTCTGACAACTATCGTATCCAATAGAATAAGGCAAAATAAAAAAAAGGTGTAAACGAAATCGCTACACCTTTTATATATTGTTAAGGAATTGCTATTCTTCGCTAGCCTCTGGCTTAGCTTCTCCTTCAGCTCCTTCAGCTCCTTCAAGTTCTTCACCTTCTTCATCCAAACCTTCAGATGCAGCAGCACGAGTTACCTTAACAGCAACAACAACAGCATTTGCAGCATCTAAAAGAACTGCATTTGGAACTTCAACCTCTTTTACTTTGATACTATTCCCGATATTCAAGTCAGAAATGTCAAGTGTAATAGTCTCAGGCAAATTCTCTGGAAGAGCTTTTAGCTTAAGTTTACGAAGTTTAGTTTGCAATTTACCACCTTCTAAAATACCAGGTGCTATTCCTGTAGTAGTAACAGGTACACCCATTACAATTTCTTTACCATCAATCAGCTCCAAAAAATCAGCATGCATAATATTGTCACTTACTGGGTGATACTGAATGTCTTGAAGAATTGCATTGATTTCTTTTCCTTCAACTTCAATTTTAACAAATGCAATTTCATGGCTAAAAATTAAAGCTCTAAAATCTCTTACAGGAATTGCAATATGTAATTGCTCTTTTCCACCATAAATTACAGATGGAATAAATCCTGAGTTACGAGTTTTTTTAGCATCTTTTTTCCCTACGTTCTCACGAAGAGAACCGCTCATAGATACAGTTTTCATAATAATATATTTTTATAATTAATTAAATTTACCCTCTATTAAAAAGGTGTGCAAAGATATATAAATTTTGTTTCGTTTTTAATTATTGGTCTAAATTAATTATTGAACGTTTCGAAAACAACTTTTCACCTCTTTTACCTCAGCCTTTTGGCAACTTACTACAGTTAGTATCAGTTCTATGCCTTTTACCATTTTGTGGAAATATTGGTTTCTAAGACTCTAGAGTTAAGGGGTGTTAAATGTAGAAAAATAGTAATTGAAAACCTTTTATTTTTATTTCGTAAATTTGTACGTAATGAAAACAGACAGATTAATAAAATACGCTATCTGGGGGCTATTGATTGGAATTGTGATAATAATCTTAGCTTTATTAAATATATCATATGATGCGAGTAAATTAGTAGCGAGCCGACCTGACGAAAAAATCTATACTGAAGGTGTAGGAATGTTGGCTTTTTTGGTGTTTTACTTTACTATTTATCAAATAGTATTTATTTTTTGGTTGGTCATTCTATTCTCAAATCGATCGAATATTAGAATACTATGGAAAAATATACAGTTAATTCTAATTGCTATTGTTTCCATTCTCCCCACAATAGTATTCGTAGTTTTACTATTAATCCAATCTCCTAACCCTTTTAAACAATACCCTTTACGTAAGATAGAAAGAGTGTTGCCAGATGTAGAAAACACTAGCTATTCAGATTCTTCGAGAACCAATCAAAGGTAATAATTATTTTATTTGCACTTCACCATAAGAACTAACAAAAAGTACATCCTGCAGAGCATCGTAACCTGAGAATAGCGCTTCTTTCTCTTCTTGCAATTGCTGATCGGTAAAACCCACTACAACCATACCGGCTTCGGACGATTTCTTATTAACGAGACCTTTAAAGCTTTCACCCTCTTCCAAAGTAAAGGTTTCAATATTTTTTTCTGAAATTGGAATGCGGCTTTCCTGTACTTTATGAATTAAGTTTTGTTGAATATACTCTTGGTCGCCTGCATTGGAAACATAGTAAACCTGAATCTGTGCCTTCTTCCATTTTGGATGCCCAAGAATAATAAAGCTTAACATCATCATCAAATTCATATTATTAAAGTCCTGGGGTTGAAACCAAAGGTGAATGCCATTACGATACTTCATCTCCTCATTTGCACTCGAAAGGATACAAACATCCATCATAGCAGCACGAACCAAAGCATAATTATC
This sequence comes from Bacteroidales bacterium, assembly GCA_023146135.1. Taxonomy (GTDB): domain Bacteria; phylum Bacteroidota; class Bacteroidia; order Bacteroidales; family UBA1556; genus UBA6267. Next base: position 6,057 of record JAGLCR010000054.1, on the reverse strand, counting down.
AATAATTCGACTTAAACCCTTATGTTTTTCCTTAAAAAATTCGAAAAGCACCATATTATTCTCCATCCCCGAAATACCGGGCAATTGAACGATTTGTGCAATGGCCGAAGTATAGGATGGTGAAATCAAAGTATCCAAATAAACATTATGCTTTTTCTGATCGGCACGACGCAATAGGCTTTGTAATGTATGCTCTGCGTCACGACGAGTTTCATCATTAAAAAAGCCTTCAATCAAATGAATATAAGTACCATAACCATATTTATATGAAAACCAGTTTAGTAAATCAAAAGCCTTCTCACGTTGAAATGATTCGCTGGAAACACAAACCACAGCAGGTCGCCATTTATTAGCCGATTTGGCTTTTTTACTACGCTGTACAAATAGTTTAAGGCGCATACTCAATTGGTATAGTGCTCCTTGAAAAATACCCTCCACACCCTTTCTATCTTTATGCGATGTTTGAATTAGGAAGTAAAGAATTGTCATGGCAATAAGCGAAATGATAGTGTAGAGAAAATCCATTTTGAACATCAGCCAGAAGCTCATTACAAAACCTAAGAACGATAACCAACGGAAAGTCTTAAACGAAGGTCGGTAACTAGGATCGGCACCCCAATGATAAAGAAATGAAATCAGGTTAAGTGAACCATAAGTAATCATAAAAAACATGGAGATAATCTTACCCACAGCATTTACATCACCAATAGCCACAAAGATAAAGGCAATGCCAATGGTGAATACCGAAGCATTAAAAGGTTCTTTCTTTTCACCTTTGCTTTTGGCCAAAAAGTTAGAAAATAAGTTAAACGGCAAGGTTCGGTCTTGTGCCAATGCTTGCAATGTTCGGGGCGCTACCATAATTGAACCTAAAGCAGAGGAAATTGTAGAGGCTGCTAATCCTAGTGGAATAATAAAAGCACCGCCAAGAGCAATTTTAGCCATTATTAACTGGTCTGATTGAAGATCCCAAGATAAAGCCGACACCTTAAATTTCCATGCAATGAAAAAATAAATAACCATTCCGATAAGTGTGGCAGCAATACTACCCAAGGGTATAGACTTACTAGGATTTTTCAAATCACCCGAAAGCCCAACTCCAGCAGTCATACCGGTAAAAGCGGGGAAAATAATTGCAAAGACTATAAAAAACTGATCCATATTAGTGAAGTCAAACTTCAAAATATCGAAACTTTGTGTGCCTTGAAAATCAGTTGACCCAATGAAAAACATAGCAAGAGAAACAAAAAGAATTGCAACCACAAAATAAAGCGCTTTTACTCCAAGGTCAGCGCCTTTTTTAAGAATCAGTAAGGCCAATAATCCCATCATGGGCAAACTAATGACTTGTCTAGGGAGGTCAATCCCTTGCACATCTTTCATATAGGTAAAAAATGGAGCAAAGGCCTCCGTAAAAGCAATTACATAAAAAGCCACACTAATGGCTTGGGAGAAAAACAGTGCTAAGCCAATGGTGCCACCGATATTTAAACCGAAGGATCGTGAAATAATAAAGTATTCACCACCACCTTCCACCTTTTGATTTGTGGCAATTTCGGAAAGAGATAAAGCCGTAGGTATGGTTACCATATGGCCCACCAGGATAATCAGCATCACACCCCAAAAACCTAAGTTACCCACTGCCCATCCGAAGCGCAGGAATAAAATAGCACCTAGAATAGTAGCTATTGCTGTAAAAAATACGGGTGCGGTTCCGAAACCGCTTTTGTTTTGCGACATTATATCTCTTTTATATAGAGGTTTCTATTTTACTAGTCAAAATATCAATGCCCACATGATTTTCACCACCTTGAGGAATAATAATATCAGCATTGCGCTTTGTTGGTTCAATAAACTCTATATGCATAGGGCGTACATAATTACTATAATGATCCAAAGCCGCTTTCAGTGAGCGACCACGCTCCATCATATCTCGATTGATAATACGCATCAATCGCTCGTCTCCATCGGCAGCCACATATACTTTCACATCAAGTCTTTTGAGCAACTCGGGATTGGTAAAAATCAAAATACCCTCCACAATCACCACTTTTCGTGGAACAATTGGAATGGTTTCTTTTGCCCTACCACAAGTTACATAAGTATAAATTGGCATCTCAATACTATTACCCTCACGCAATTTATCCAAATCGGCATTCAGTAAATCCCACTCAATGGAATTTGGGTGATCAAAATTGATTTTAAGCTTTTCTTCTTTGGATAAGTGCCCATTGTCAAAATAGTAGGCATCTTGCGAAACTACTGCCACTGAATCCTTTGGTAAGCGTTCAATTATTTTCTTTACTACGGTAGTTTTCCCTGAGCCAGAACCTCCAGCAATCCCAATTATTAACATCTAAAATATTCAGTTTGTAAATCGTTATTTTAAGAGGGTAAAGTTATTAAAAAATTCAACTTTCCAAATATTTAAAACTCTCCACGTAACTCTCCAAGAGTTTCAAACTTTTGGAGAGTTACGATACTAGACTAAGTATTCCAAATATGACAATCATCACCCCCAAAATTTCAATATTCGTATCTATCTGTTAGAGAATTAATATTTTATTGTATATTCGCAGACTAAATCAAAAGCCCTTTTTAGGCCTGGTTTACAAAGAGTATTTAACACAATAACAAGAAGTTATATCTTATGAGCAAAAATGGAACGGGAGTAGTATCACAGGTAATTGGACCTGTGCTTGACGTTTATTTTGAAAATGACGCGGATTTACCAAATCTTTATGATGCATTAGAGGTGAAAAATTCCTCTGGACATAAAATTGTTTTAGAAGTTCAGCAAGACATCGGAGAGAACACTGTTCGTGCCGTTGCAATGGACTCTACTGACGGTGTAAGTCGTGGTATGGAAGTAATTGCTACTGGTGATAAAATTGCAATGCCTGTAGGTGAGCATATTAACGGTCGTGTTTTCAACGTAGTAGGTGACCCTATTGATGGTATTGGTGAGGTAAGTCGTGAAAGAACTTACCCTATTCACCGTGATCCACCTAAGTATGAGGATCTTTCCACATCATCAGATATTTTATATACAGGAATTAAAGTAATCGACTTGATTGAGCCTTACTCAAAGGGAGGTAAAATTGGTTTATTCGGTGGTGCCGGTGTTGGTAAAACTGTAATTATCCAAGAGTTGATTAATAATATTGCTTTGAACTATTCAGGACAGTCAGTATTTGCTGGTGTAGGTGAGCGTACTCGTGAGGGTAACGACTTATTGCGCGAGATGATTGAGGCTGGAATTATCAATTATGGTGATGAGTTCAAAGAAGATATGGAAAAAGGCGGATGGGATTTGTCGAAGATTGACGTTGAGAAACTGAAAGAATCGCAACTGGCACTTACCTTCGGTCAAATGAACGAACCTCCAGGAGCACGAGCTCGTGTAGCACTTTCTGGCTTGACTCTAGCAGAGTATTTCCGTGATGGTGATGAGAAATCAGGCGGACGTGATATCCTTTTCTTTATTGATAATATCTTCCGTTTTACCCAAGCGGGTTCTGAGGTATCAGCCCTTTTGGGACGTATGCCTTCAGCGGTAGGTTATCAGCCAACTTTGGCAACAGAGATGGGTGTGATGCAAGAGCGTATTACTTCAACTAAACGTGGATCTATTACCTCTGTACAAGCGGTATATGTGCCTGCGGATGATTTGACCGACCCTGCTCCTGCTACTACATTTGCTCACCTTGATGCAACTACTGTATTAAGTCGTAAAATTGCCGAGCTAGGAATTTATCCTGCGGTAGATCCATTGGATTCTACTTCTCGTATTCTTACTCCTGAGATTGTTGGTAATGAGCATTATGATACTGCACAAAATGTAAAAATGTTGTTGCAGCGTTATAAAGAATTGCAAGATATTATCGCTATCCTTGGTATGGACGAATTGAGTGATGAGGATAAACAGGTTGTACACCGCGCACGTCGTGTTCAGCGTTTCCTTTCTCAACCATTCCATGTTGCAGAGCAGTTTACCGGAATTAAAGGTTGTGTTGTGAGTATCGAAGAAACCATCAAAGGTTTCAATATGATTATGGACGGTGAGGTTGATGAATATCCTGAGGCAGCATTTAACTTGGTAGGTACTATCGAGGAGGCTATTGAAAAGGGTAAGAAAATGCTTGCTGACGCAAAATAATATTTGCGAGAAAGAGCTAATCTCTTCGTTGAACTTGAACCAAAACTTAGTCATTTACTAAAGTAAACTCCTAAGTATCGCTTCTGCGTTCATCTCGACCTTATCTCCTTCTCATCAAATATAAACAATAATAGAAAGAAACATTAACTATGATTGTAGAAATAATAACTCCAGATAAAGTCGTTTTCGAAGGAGAAGCCAATAAGGTTTTGCTACCAGGAATCGATGGTTGGTTCGAAATTTTAAACCATCACGCTCCTCTAGTATCCATTATAAGTGCTGGTGATATTAAGGTAACTGACTCTAATAAAAAAGAACATATGATTGCTGTAAATGGTGGTGTGATTGAGGTTAATGACAATCACGTTAAGATTTTAGCTGAATAATCAACTGGAAAATATCAATATAATGGAAAGCCTTACTAATTTATTTTGGTGGGGCTTTTTTACTTTTGTCACGCACCATGGACTACGCTTCACTTCATCCATGGAAAACAATAGAGCGCTCATTTGCAATAAGCTTAAACTCAACTACCAAACCTAGAGTTTATCTTTGATAAACGACCCTGTTGTTTTCATGCAATGGAACGGAGTGGAGTTGCCTGCTCGTATAACAGGAAAATCTCTGCTTATTTAACATTTCCCTAGCAAGTTGTTCGGCTGACTACGTTTCACTTCATCCATGGAAAACAATAGAGCGCTCATTTGCAATGAGCTTGAACTCTACTACCAAACCTAGAGTTTATCTTTGATAAACGACCCTATTTTTCATGCAATGGAACGAAGTGGAGTTACGTGCTCGTATAACAGGAAAATCTCTGCTTTTGTAAACATTATTCCTAGCAAGTTGTTCGGCTGACTACGCTTCACTTCATCCATGGAAAACAATAGAGCGCTCATTTGCAATGAGCTTGAACTCTACTACCAAACCTAGAGTTTATCTTTGATAAACGACCCTATTTTTCATGCAATGGAACGGAGTGGAGTTGCGTGCTCGTATAACAGGCAGACTTTAAACCAACTCGTCAAATAGCGTTTCATTGTTCAAGGGTATATCATGCTTTTCTAAAATCTCAACATATTCTTCTTTAAAACTTTTAGAACCATGATGTTTTTGCTGGTTTTTTATATAGGTAATAACATTCCAACGATGTGTATTCGAGATTGAAAAAGCGCCATAACCTCCTTGCCATTCAAAATGAGTCTTATACCACTTCTTTTTATTGATAAAAAGGGATGAGAGTGATTTTAATTCTTGTACCATCTTTGAAACGGAATAAACACGATATAAATCTAGGAATATATGCATATGGTCTTCCACATTATTGATTGCAATAAGGTATGATTTTCGATGTTTTACCAAGCCAGTTATATACTTTTGGAGTTCCGCATTATGCTTTGGGTCTAAAACTGCCTCCCGAAATTTAACTCCAAAAATAAGATGCTGGTAGTTTTTTGAGTATGAATGTGCCATGATGTATTTTTATGGTAAATATAGCCTATTTCCTGTTATCAAAACAGGTTTTTTGCTTTTGTCACGCACCATGGACTCCGCTTCACTCCATCCATGGAAAACAATAGAACGCTCATTTGCAATGAGCTTGAACTCTACTGCCAAACCTAGAGTTTATCTTTGATGAACGACCCTATTGTTTTCATGCAATGGAACGGAGTGGAGTTGCGTGCTCGTATAACAGGAAAATCTCTGCTTTTGTAAACATTATTCCTAGCAAATTGTTCGGCTGACTACGTTTCACTCTCTCCATGGAAAACAAGGGGCCTAGTAATAAGCGGATTCCTAATAAAAAAAAAAGGGGGGGGAAGGGCATACGCATCTTATTTTTAGCTGATATTTATTATTTGATTCTATTTTTGCTACCCATATGTATAACATATTGT
>JAGLCR010000053.1 GCA_023146135.1 Bacteroidales bacterium | reverse complement strand
AAGTTTAGATGCGTTTGCCCTAGGGGGGGTATCATCGATTCTCTCCTCCAAACATATATTAACAAATTCCCTCTAAAACCGAAGTCCTTTCAACCTATTTTCGCTATATGCAAAATTTACTTATAGTTACACTTCTTGTTTTTATCATCAACCTACCTTTTGGATACTGGCGTGGTGGATTAAAGAAGCTGAGTCCCTGGTGGTTTGTGGCAATTCATGCACCCATTCCATTAGTAATTGGATTGCGACATTTGTTTGAAATTGGCTTTGCTCCATATACTTACGCTTTTATATTACCTTCTTTTATTATCTCACAATGGCTGGCTGATCGGTACCGTAAAGGACAATTGAAAGAAATTTTTAAGAAAATTATTACAAAACTCTCGTTTAAATAACCTGTTTGACTTTGTTCAACTATAGCTTATGCAAAACTTAATTACTGTTCTGGCTCTGGTATTTATTCTCAATCTCCCATTTGGCTATTGGCGTCAAGGAGTTAAGAAATTCTCATTGCAATGGTTTTTGGCTATTCATATACCCATTCCTGCTGTGATATTCTTTCGAATTCATTTTGAACTTGGCTTTCAGTGGTGGACTTACCCATTTATGATTTTTGCTTTCTTTATAGGGCAATGGATCGGAGCGCAAATTCGTAAAATGCGAGATGCGAAGTTAAATATTGAAGAGAATAATTAGAATTTAAGCTGTTCATCTATCAAAGTTGCTGACACAAAAGATTCACGCACTAAAATTCCCAAGGCAATGGCGGCGAATAATACAGCTAATATCAAAAAACCAAAGAGAAAGATATTGGATATATTGGGAAACTGAATACTCAGTCCAGCCAAAAGGCTGCCCAAAAGAATTAAAATTGCACTTATATATAAGGAGCTCAAAGCCCACTTAAACATCCGCAGACGTTGATTCTGACAGCTATTAAACTCTGTTGAATACTTTTTATCACTATCTATTATGCTTTGCAACTGACGAATAAGTTCGATATAACGTCGTGAGGTTGACTGTATTAATAAACCAATTCCAGGTAAAAAAGTTAGGGGTGCGAAGATGATTCCAAATTCTTGTAACATAACTTTATCTTTTTATTTATACCGCTTTGGTCGTTTGCAAAATGGAAAGCTTACAAAAGCTTGCCACAAACTGTAAGGTTCTTTTGGTCCAACCGACTATACACTAAACAAAAGCAATAAGATCTGAGCCGCCTGTGATAAAATTTTAGCACAAAATCGGATGATAAAAGGGCGTTCCATATCACCACTAAAATATTATAAACATATGAAACTTAAAGTAGCCATCATTTACGGATCGGTTCGTAGCGACCGACAAGGAATTAAACTTGTAAAATTTCTTTCCAACCAGTTAAAAAATAAGGGCATTGAAAGCCAGATTATTGATCCGATGGAATTTCAACTTCCAATGATTGACAAAATGTATAAAGAATATACCAAAGGTGAAGCTCCTCTTGCCATGCAAATGATTCACGATATATTGATAGATGTGGATGGTTATGTCATTGTATCAGGAGAATACAATCACAGCATTCCTCCTGCCCTGAGCAATTTATTGGATCATTTTCAAAGTGAATATTATTTTAAACCTGCGGCTCTAGCAGTTTATTCAGCGGGTGGTTTTGGAGGAGCGCGAGTACTACCACAATTGAGAACCATTGTTGGAGAATTAGGAATGGTAAGTACTTCATCCGTCTTTTATGTAGCTCGTGTTCAAGACGCTTTCCATGAAGACGGAAATGATAAAACTGGGGAATTCGAAAGCCGCTCCAAAACCTTTATCAATGAATTTGAATGGTATTTGAAAACAATGAAAGAGGGTAGTAAATTTGAAAAGCCATATTAAAACTTATTGCTCCGTCACAAACCCAAAGATATTTTTCCTAATTTAGAGCATTCTTAAACTAAATATTTTGCGAATGCTAAAACAAATACTCTTTACCTTTTTTTTCAGCCTCTTAACTAACTTTGTCATCGGGCAAATCATAAGTGGGAATGTTGGTGGTCGCAGTGCTGCAATGGGAGGAGTGGGAGCTGCCAATAATGATTTTTGGTCTGTAAATAATAACCAAGCGGGATTAGGATTTGCTGAAGGTTCTGGAGTAGGCTTTTACTACGACAATCACTTTTTGATAAAGGAGTTAAGTCTCAACCAACTTTCAGCAGTTTTCAAAACCAAAAGAGGTGGCTTTGGACTTAATGTTAGCTATTTTGGCTATGGCCAGTATAATGAGAAAAAAATTGGTTTGGCCTATGGAATGAAATTAGGGAAGCGATTTGCCCTTGGGGTACAAATGGACTACCTTCATACTTTTATAGCAGAAAATTATGGCAGCAAAAGCATGTTTACCTTCGAAATAGGGTTAATGACTAAAATCACCGATGAACTTACTTTAGGAGCCCATGTTTATAATCCTATCCGCACTCAAATATCAGAGTATAATGATGAACGTCTTCCAACCCTTCTCAAACTGGGACTAAATTGGGATTTAGCTAAAGATTTTACAGCAGCCATTGAGGCCGAAAGTGATATGAATAATCCCCTCATTCTACGCGCTGGCTTGGAATACAATATCATGGATTTAATGTATGCTCGCATTGGTGTGTCAAACAACCCCAATGTATTTAGTTTTGGTGTTGGGCTTTATCTCGGTGGGTTCAAACTCGATTTTGCCTCCTCCATGCATCAAGTTTTAGGCTATAGTCCACAAATCTCGGCTAGCTACCTTTTCTAATTTATTTATGAGAAGGCCAGCCCTCCATATCATAATATTATTTCTAGCTCTTTTTGCTGGCAAGCACCTATTTGCCCAAAATACTGAGGCTAGCAAAGAGCAAATTGAGCGAAGTATCGAAGAATTAACAAGTCGTGTGGATGCTGAGTTGGATTATTCTGAATTGCTTGATCATTTTACCAACCTAGCACAAAACCCAATTAATATCAATACTGCCTCTGAAGAGAATCTTATAGAACTCATGTTCCTAAATAATACTCAAATTGCTGCCTTAATTGATTTTAGGTATAAAAATGGAGATTTTACTAGCATCTACGAACTTAAAAATATAGAAGGCTTTTATGTTGATTTAGTGCTTAGCATCAAACCCTATATTATTATTGCCTCCAGCCGCAAAACTAGTGGTCCTAGGTTAAGTAGTCTTTTAAAGTATGGTCGTCATCAGCTAATTATGCGCTATGGTCGGGTGTTGGAAGAGCAAAAGGGCTATATGCCCATAAGCGACTCTGCCTTGGCGGCAAATCCTAATTCTCGTTATCTTGGCGACCCTAACAAGCTTTACCTGCGCTATAAATACCATTATAGCAATAAAATGAGTATTGGGTTTTTAGGTGAAAAAGATGCTGGAGAAGAGTTTTTCACTGGGAGCAATCCTTATGGTTTTGATTTTTACTCAGCTCATTTTTTTATTAAAGATCGAGGAAGATTAAAGGCCTTGGCTTTGGGCGATTATCATCTTGAATTTGGGCAAGGGCTCACGCTTTGGTCGGGATTAGCGTTCGGTAAATCGGCAGCAGCCATAGGTATTCAAAAGCGCCAAAGAGGTATTCGAGCCAATACTTCAGCCAACGAAAATCTGTTTTTTCGAGGTGGAGCAGCCACTTTTGAACTTCTTCAAGGACTAGATTTAACCGCATTTTACTCCAATAAAAATGTGGATGCAGGTCTAACACAAAAAGACACATTGAATAATGAAGAATATGTGTTCAGTTCGATTACTGAAAGTGGATTTCATCGCACACCCAATGAAGTAGCCAAAAAAGGTGCAGTAAATGAGCAAATATATGGAGGAAACCTTTCCTATAAAATTAAAGGCTTTCGAATGGGGGCCACTGCTTATAAAAGTTTGTATGGCATTGATTTAGTAAAAGATATGGCTCCATATCAGTACTACGATTTTCAAGGAAATAATAATTTTAATGCTGGAATTGATGCATCTTATGCAAATCGGTATTTGAGTGTTTTTGGTGAGTTTTCCATGAGTCAGAATGGTGGAAAAGCCATGCTTCTTGGTAGTATTTTCAATCTTCATCCCCGATTAACCTTTAGTTTGCTATATCGTAATTTTGCACGTGATTATCAGGTGTTTTACGCCGTACCATTTTCCGAAGGAAGTCGTGCTCAAAACGAAAAGGGGATTTATATTGGCGCAGCAATTAATACAGGAGTACATAGTAATATTAAGGTGTATTATGACATGTATAGTTTTGACTGGTTGCGTTATCGCATAAATGCGCCTTCGCATGGAGATGAGTTTTCACTGCTTTATGAAAATCGACCAAATCGACAGTTCAATTTTAATATTCGTTACCGTAATGAGAATAAAATGCTCAATGAAAGTGCTGATGATGTGGCTATACGAGCTGTAACAAATACGCGAAAACAAAGTCTGCGGTTTCATATTAATTATTCACCCTATCATCAAATTAAACTAAAAAGTAGAGTCGAGTTTTCAAGATATCAGCATCAGCCAGAGGCACAAAGCAAGGGCTATTTGATTTATCAAGATATTCAATACCGGCCTGATAATTTCCCAATGAAATTTACCCTTCGCTATGCTCTTTTCAATACAGATGATTACGACACACGGATTTATGCCTATGAGAATAATGTGCTTTATCGATTTAGTGTTCCGGCATATTATTATCAAGGCAGCAGATTCTATATTCTACTGAACTATACTATGAATGATCATTTTAGCTTTTGGTTGCATTTTGCACAAACCTATTATAGCAATCGATATACCATTGGCAGTAGCTTGGAAGAAATTCATGGGAACACTCGTAGTGAGATTACAGCTCAAGTTCGTATGAAATTCTAATGATTGTTTCCCGCAGATTTCGTAGATATGCGCAGAAATTTATCTATGAAAATCAGCGTAATCTGCGGGAACAAGAAAATGAGCAACGCGAGGATAATTTAAAGTTCACACCCACCGACATTTGTATATCTTTGCACGCTTTTTTAAGTGATAATCAAAAGAATAAAAGATGATTAAGCAAATCAAAGAATTTAAGTGGATAACTAAAACAAAGTGGAACATCAAGGATGATGTATTCTCGGGATTAACCGTAGCATTAGCCCTTGTTCCTGAAGCAGTTGCCTTTGCATTTATTGTAGGCATTTCGCCAATTATTGGACTTTACGGAGCCTTTATGATGGCGCTTATTACTGCTATTATTGGAGGTCGGCCAGGAATGATTTCGGGAGCAACAGGCGCCATGGCTGTAGTAATGGTAGGATTAGTAACTGAGGCTAGTGCCTACGGAAACTCTTTGGGTTTGGATGGTAGTGTTGTGGGCTTACAATTTCTTTTTGCCACCTTATTATTTACTGGATTAATCCAGATTCTAGCTGGCGTTTTCAAGCTTGGAAAATATGTACGAATGATTCCACATCCTGTGATGATGGGATTCGTAAATGGATTGGCTATCGTAATAATGCTTTCGCAGTTAAGCATGTTCAAATCGGGTGGCGAATGGCTCACAGGCGAACGACTTTACGTAATGATTGGTTTGGTAGCACTAACCATGTTATTAATGGTTTTACTTCCTAAAATATCCAAAAAAATTCCTGCAACATTAATTGCAATATTGTTGGTTTCAGGCTTAGTTATATTCCTAAATATAGATACCGAAAGTGTCAGAAGTTTCGTGGCTTCTGGCAGCGCAGACGGAAATGGCAGCTTGGCTGCTGACTTACCTAAATTTGCCGTGCCAAGCATTCCACTAACGATGGAAAGCCTGCATATTATGTTGCCGTATGCCTTTATTTTAGCGGCTATTGGCCTCATTGAATCCCTTATGACTCTTAATTTAATTGATGAATTAACCGAGAGTCATGGACATGGAAATCGAGAATGTGTGGCACAGGGAACCGCTAATATTGTAAATGGATTTTTTGGTGGAATGGGTGGCTGTGCCATGATTGGACAAAGTATTATTAATATCAAATCAGGTGGTCGCGGAAGGCTCTCAGGAATCGTAGCCGGATTAGCCTTGTTAGTATTTATCCTTTTTACATCCGAATATATAGAAATGGTACCCATCGCAGCTCTAGTTGGGGTTATGTTTATGGTAGTAATAGGGACCTTTGCTTGGAGTACTTTTAAGATTGTAAACAAAATACCAACGTCTGATTTATTGGTAATTGCTGTCGTAACTTTCGTAACCGTAGTTGAAGATTTGGCTGTAGCAGTTTTAGCAGGTATCATAATTTCAGCTTTAGTATTTGCATGGGAAAATGCCCTTCGTATTCGTGCACGAAAGCATACCGACGAGCATGGAATCAAGCATTATGAAATTTACGGCCCATTATTCTTTGGTTCTACCAAACTCTTTTTAGAAAAATTTGATGCCAAAAATGATCCTAAAGAAGTGATTGTTGATTTTAAAGAATCGCGAATTATGGACCAATCAGCTATTGAAACCATTAACAAACTTACCCAAAAGTACTTGGAGCTAGGTAAAACCATTCATCTACGCCATCTAAGCCAAGATTGTACTAAGCTTATTAAAAAAG
>JAGLCR010000052.1 GCA_023146135.1 Bacteroidales bacterium | reverse complement strand
CGTCACGTATCAGTGGATGCTCCCCTGATGGAAGGCGAAACCTCTAGCATGTTGGATGTGATGATTAACTCTGACGAACCGGACACTGACGAATACCTTATGCGTGAATCTCTTGGAAGAGAAATTCAACGTTCATTAGGCACTCTCAGCGAAAAAGAGCGCGATGTAATCAACCTCTATTATGGTATTGGACAAAACCACAGCTGGACTCTCGACGAAATCGGAGCTAAGTTTGGTTTAACTCGTGAACGTGTACGCCAAATTAAAGAAAAGGCGATTCGTAGACTGAAACATAATTCAAGAAGTAAGCTGTTAAAAGCTTATTTAGGTCAATAGAAAAAACGTATTCATATAGAATAAGGAAAAGGCTCGAAAAAATCGAGCCTTTTCTTTTTTTTATATTTTTCTATTATAAATATTCGTAATTTGCATGCCCATACTAACAATAGTAATTATTTGAATTTCAATACAATGTCTAATACAAAGTATATTTTTGTCACCGGTGGTGTTACCTCTTCATTAGGTAAAGGAATAATTTCGGCTTCATTGGCCAAGCTTCTTCAGGCACGAGGCTATAAAGTAACCATTCAAAAACTGGATCCATACATTAATGTGGACCCTGGAACACTCAACCCATACGAGCATGGCGAGTGCTATGTGACCAGTGATGGTGCTGAAACTGATTTGGATCTGGGACATTACGAACGTTTCCTGAACCAGCCTACTACTCAAGGTAATAATGTTACTACTGGTAGGGTTTATCAATCGGTAATAAACAAAGAACGTAAAGGTGAATACTTGGGCGAGACCGTTCAAATAATTCCCCATATAACGGATGAGATAAAAAACAGAATAAAAATTTTAGGTAATCAAGGTAATTTTGATTTCGTGATTACTGAAATTGGTGGTGTTGTTGGTGATATTGAATCGCTTCCCTATGTGGAAACTGTGCGTCAATTGAAATGGGAGCTTGGTAGTAATGCTTTAGTTGTACACCTTACGCTAATTCCTTATTTAGCTGCTGCTGGCGAACTAAAAACAAAGCCTACACAACATTCTGTAAAACAAATGTTACAGTTGGGTGTTCAACCTGATATACTTGTTTGTAGAACAGAACATCAATTAAATCAAGGATTAAGAAACAAGATTGCACTATTCTGTAATGTGGAACCAACTTCGGTGATTGAATCCATTGATACCGATACTATCTATAATGTTCCTTTGTTGATGAGAGAGGAAAATCTAGATACAGAAGTATTGCGTAAAATGAATGTCAAAGATAATCGTAAAACGGTTCTTGACGATTGGACAAAGTTTCTCAAACAATTGAAAAACCCTACTCATGAAGTTACCATTGCATTAGTTGGAAAATATATTGAACTTAAAGATTCTTATAAATCCATTTTAGAATCATTTGTTCATGCTGGGGCTGTAAATCTTTGTAAGGTAAATATCAAGATGATTCATTCAGAAGAAATCAATGAAGAAAATGCTGAGTTTATGCTCAAAGGCATGGACGGAATTTTAGTTGCTCCTGGTTTTGGTAATCGTGGAATTGAAGGTAAAATTGACGCCATCAAAGTAGCTCGCGAGCAAAAAATACCTTTCTTAGGAATATGCTTAGGAATGCAATGTGCTGTAATTGAATTTGGTAGAAATGTATTAGGCTACGAAAATGCGCACTCAAGTGAAATGAATTCACGCACTCCTTTTCCCGTAATCGACATGATGGAAGAGCAGAAAAACATCACAGACCTAGGAGGCACTATGCGATTGGGATCTTATCCCTGTTCGGTTCATAAAGACAGTAAAGCTTACGAGGCCTATCAAACTCAAGATATAGATGAGCGTCATCGCCATCGTTACGAATTTAATAATGAGTACCGTGATGCTTTTTCCAAAGCAGGTATGATTCCTACAGGAATCAATACCAATCATAATTTAGTTGAAATTGTTGAAATACCAGATCACCCTTGGTTTGTAGGTGCACAATTTCACCCTGAGTACAAAAGTACGGTAGCCAATCCGCATCCACTTTTCGTTGCATTTGTAAAAGCCGTTAAAAAAAATAAATAGAAAGATTTAGATTATTCAAGCATATGAATTTTAAACCCACAAAATATAAGTTGCAATCTATGGCTACTGGAAATCTATTCGAGGACCAGGGATGGACATTGGAAGCACCTATCGAAGATCAGCCTACTTTAATAAGAGCTATCTACGACAAAAAGCAGATCGAACTAAAAGATGACAGCTTCGGATTATACAAATTTGCCGACTGGCTTCCTATTCATCGTATGTTAAAAGGCTCAAATGCTCCTGTAACCTATAAAAGCGAAGGCCTTGCTAAAGAATTAGGTTTAAGTAATTTGTATATTACATTTAGTGGCTATTGGCCTGAAAAAGGTATTACAATGCCCACATGCTCTTTCAAAGAAACGGAATCATATTCAGTGGGAGCACGCTTAGCTAAAGACGAGAAAAGAATATTAGTTGTAGCATCGGCAGGTAATACCGCTCGTGCATTTGCTCGAGTATGTTCCGACAATGACATCCCTTTGCTACTATGCTTACCCGAGGATAATCTAAATGCAATGTGGTTTGACGAGCCTATCAAAGACTGTGTGAAACTTGTGGTTACAAAAACAGGTGGCGATTATTTCGATGCCATTCATTTATCAAATATCGCTGCCGAAATGGATATGTTTATTCCTGAAGGAGGCGCAAAGAATGTAGCCCGACGTGATGGCATGGCAACAACTACCTTATCAGCTGTTACTCATATTGGCAAAATACCCGAGTACTATTTTCAAGCA
Organism: Bacteroidales bacterium; assembly: GCA_023146135.1. GTDB lineage: Bacteria > Bacteroidota > Bacteroidia > Bacteroidales > UBA1556 > UBA6267. Next base: position 12,944 of record JAGLCR010000052.1, on the reverse strand, counting down.
GTAGGAAGTGGAACAGGTGCGATTGCAGCATGGGAAGCCAATCTTAGATTGATTGAGGATGGACGTTTTGGCAGTAATAAAATGAAGCTAATGGTTTCTCAAAACAAACCATTCACACCAATTCACGATGCTTGGAAAGCCGATTCGCGACATATGTTACATTTGGATGATAATTTGGCTCGCAAACAAGTGGAAGATATTTTGGCTAAAGTGCTCTCAAATCGCAAGCCTCCCTACCCTATTATTGGAGGATTATATGACGCAATGAAAGATGCTGGAGGCGATGTTTTATTAGCTAGTAATGAAGAAGCTATTGCTGCAGCCAAACTATTTGAAGGCACCGAAGGCAATGATATTCACCCTGCGGCTTCGGTAGCGGTTGCCACATTAATAAATGCAGTAAAAGACGGAATCGTAAATAAAGACGACCTTATTATGCTAAACATTACTGGTGGTGGTGAGGAACGTTTTCATCGCGAGAAAGAATTAGTATACTTAAAACCAGTAATGGTTTTTGATCTAGACCCCAAGCCCGAAGAGGTTAAAGCAAAACTTAAGGAGTTGTATTCTTAACATAAGAGATATAACTACTATTTCATCATCATGGCCGCAATTTTTGTGGCCATTTTTCTTGGGGTAAACCGCAAACCAAAGATCATAATATTTCCCAATAAACCATTGGCAACAGTTCCTTTATTCTTCTTAAAAGCATTAAATGTAAAATGTGCCAGATCAAGAGAAGTTGGTGCCTTAGCAAATATTTTCTCATTGGCCGATGCTACTGCTGCAAACTCTGATTTTGTTGCTCCTGGACAAATTGTAGTTACATTTACTCCATAAGGCCTTAATTCATACTCTATTGCTTCAGAAAAACTTAACACATATGCTTTTGAAGCTGCATAGGAAGAAAAACCTGGCACCGATTGAAATGCAGCGGCAGATGAAATATTAATAATATGCCCTTCCCCTTCATCAATCATTTTTGCACCAAAAAGACGTGAAAGCTTCGTTAAACTTATCATATTAAGTATCATCATTTGTTCCTCTGTCCCAGCATCTACCTTTTCGAATTTTGCACTAATTCCAAAACCTGCATTATTAATCAATACATCAATATGCAGCTCACGACTTTTAACTTCATTAAATAATAAGTCAGCACTTTCTAGCATCGACAAGTCCATGGAAATTACTTCCACGGAAAGCTGATGTTTTTCAAAAATTTCGTTTTTTATATCATCAAGTTTGTCAGTACGGCGTGCAACAAGAACAAGATTAAACCCGTTTGCTGCAAAAACATAGCTTAGTTCTTTACCAATACCACTTGAGGCACCTGTTATTAATACTGTTTTCATACCTTATAAATATTAGTTTCTAGCTTAATTTCAATTATCAATGCTAACACACAATAATGGATTCTCTGCAAATACTTGCAGATATATGGTATTAGTCGAACGTACTAAAATTACCTTACACGAATCAGAAATTAAACCCGATTCGAAGATGTGACCACACTTTTGAATAGGAATCGTTAACTGCTACGCCAAAGCCTATAGGGCCAAGAACACTTCGATACGACACCTCCAAGCCAACACCTAATACATAATTATCAAAGTTTCCTATATAGCTATAATCATCCGCAGGGTCCAAAATATTGACAATATCCTCAGCATAAAATAGCGCATTTAACTTTGTTGCTAAAAATAAATTTCGATATAACTCATATCTAAAACCCAAACTGTACAACATTCCATTATTCACAAATAAAGTATTTTCAGGTACACCCCAAAAAGGGATTTGATCTGGATCACTAGGATATATACCTCCAACTAAATAAGTATGAACAAATTCATTATTAGGTTGAGTTGAAAAAACAGAAAATAATTTATTCACAAACACCCATTTAGGGGTCAGTTTTTTATAGGCCTCAATCACAAAGGAGGTTTGATTAAATGGATCAATATTTTCAGAAAATGAATAGGGCAAATCGGGATTAAGCAGCGCAGAATCTGGATTAATAGAATATTTTTCTACTGTGCCAAAATTAACTTCAGACAATAGTTTAATTCGTACTCCATTACTCGTAAAATACTTACTATCGAATGAATTAAACTCATATGATAATCCAACAAACATACCATACGTCTCCACACTTGTAATCAATGGATTATCTAAATCAATCCTCTTTTTATACTTCAAGGATTCGTAACGTCCCAAAATATTAAAACTCGACCTAATATTTGGAAAATAACTGACCTTACCGCTCACATTTGATAAATAACGAGTATACTGAGCCATTAAGGACTTACCATTATATACAGGTATATCACTAACAAAGAAGTTATATGATAGGGAAGTTCCAAATTTGGTAGTATATCCCAAGTAAGTGAAATAACGAACTCGAGCAGCTGGAAACTCAGATATTCGCACCTTCAACTCTAACTTTGACATTGGCAAAAATACATTACGAAATGTAGTATTCACTATTAGTCCTATTTTTGCTTCATTTCTATAATGAATTGCAAAGTTCAAAAATTTAGATTCGCGCTCTTGTATATCATACACCAACTTCACACCATCGCTGGAATTACTATCCAAATTATTGAAATGAAAACCCACTTTATCAAATAATCTCGTTCCATATAACTGATCAATCTGGCTTTTCATTGCATCATAACTCACCCAATGACCTATATCATTATAAAGCATTTTTTTTGCAAGCAACTGATACTTTTTATTTTCAATCACTGAATAATCAATCTCGACAACCTTCACAGAATCAATCATGTCAGGTCGTTCCTTATCAGCTACGGTAAACTGTTTCATATAGTTAACAAGCTCTAATAATTCAGGCATTTTTTCTTTTGTGGCATCATAACCTCTTTTATAAAATTCGCTACCCCGATGAAACTCACCTGCACTCATATCATCTAAGTTTGGTTCGATGTATATATCCACTAACTTGCGTTGTTTTTTGGCATCCAATATTCCACCCAATAATGACGACAGCTTTAAAACCGCAAGCAAGGACGTAAGCTTCTCTTCAGGTAGAAGCTGGCCACCTGTATAAACACCAATCACTATGTCAGCACCCATATCCTTTGCTACAGACACAGGAAAATTTTCTACTAAACCACCATCAACCAGCAACATACCTTTATACTTTATGGGTTGCATAATTGTAGGAATAGACATACTGGACCTCATTGCCAAAGCTAGAGGACCTGACTTAAAAACATAAGCCTTGCCCGTAAGCAAATCAGTAGCAACAGCACGATAAGGAATATAAAATTCATCATAACACGTATCCCCTGACACAGTCATTGTAAGTTTCTCAAACAGTAATTCTAATTCCTGACCCTTTATGGCACCTGAAGGTAAGCTTGGTAACCACCCATTAAAAGGCAGCTCTGCAATATACTCGCCATATTCAGGTTTTTCTTCCATATTAATACTGCGATAGTTTATCTTATTTGTTAATATTTCATCCCAGTTTAGCGAGTAAATCATTGATTCTATTGAATCTACTGAAAAACCAATAGCATATAAAGCACCAACCAAACTACCCATGCTTGTTCCTGCAATATAGTCTGGCTTGATCCCAGCTTCTTCCATCACTCTAAGAAAGCCAACGTGAGCAATTCCTTTTGCTCCTCCACCACTAAGTACCAAGCCAATTTTGGGCCTATCACCAGTAAATCCTCGCTTGGTATAAACAACTAGTGAATCCTGTGCATATACATTCATTACAAAAGTAAGAAACACAGAAAACAGCAAAACTCTTTTTAATATTGATACCATATCTTAGATTTAAAAATCATCAATTACATTAGTATTTTTAATAATAATCCCTCTACTTTTCCGACCGTCAATCTTAACAATTAATTCGTCTTCAAAGCGGACATGCCTAATGAAGTCATCCTCATATACAGCATCCATAGAATCAAGCGAACCCACATTATAGCTACCATCATTAATAAATGGATTAATGGTAAAATATCCCACATGGAAAGAGGTTAAATTTTGGAAAAAATGAGTTCCTTGAGAAGGATCAATACGATAATTATCCAATCCTGATTCAACTATTAGTCTGGCTTCGGAAATCTGAGGCCATATTACTGGAATACCCAACCATGAATCATGAGAGCCCCATCGGCCTGGGCCAACCAAGATATAATTCTCATTACGTTCTGCAAATCCTGCATTTATTTTTTCAATTATAGCCGGTAGTTTCGGATTATTTGAGGCATCGAAATTATCAGTCTTTACATATACGATATCCCTCAGCCCCATAGTAACTCCATTGCCTAATGCAGATTCTGAAACAATCAATGCATTCTCTGTATCCTCAATATCAATATCAACAATCTGTGAATTAGAGGTTTCAACAATAGGCCTAATTTGTAATAAATTAAACATCATCTCATTTGTAGAATTGGGTTTTAGATTAACCGCAAACTCTATTTCAACAGGATTATTCATCGCAAGCTGCCCCATTTCAAGAACTTCAGTAATTATTTCAGCCAGTGGAAACTTATTATACTTCAATACATGAGAAAAGCTTACAATCTTTTTTCCACCATCTACCCATCCATCACGTATCATCTCTGAATGAAAATCATATGTTGAAAGTAGCATTCTAAAACTTCTATCTTCAGGAATTTTTCGTATAGACAGTTTTTCTAAATTTATATCGTCATGGATAGATGGTTTGAAACTCGTAGGATCCATTTTAAGTGCAAAAAAATGTTTCTGAGTGCTACTCAAAGCTAGCTCAGGAGTTGATAATTGCAAAACCTTTTGCGGACTTTTTGGCGAAAAACGCAAATTATGCCCACCACCATCTACTATATGTTTACCCAAACCTAAAGCTAACTCTACCACTCCATCTTCAGCCTTTTCGTCAATAACAGGGTAAAAATTCACAGAGCGCGTTACACCTGAAAAGCTTGGCATATACAAATCATCATGTATATTACCGCAAACTTCTTGAAGTACAATTGCCATTTTCTCCTCATCAATCACATTTTTAGTAACCTGCATATAAGCTTTACTACCCTTAAAATATACTGATGCGTACACGCTTTTAATCGCCTCAGTAAGTCGTCGCAATCGCAGTTCCTCTTCACCAACCATTGGCAACATAAAGGTGGTGTAGATGCCAGCAAATGGCTGATAATGTGAATCCTCGAGCAAACTCGAAGAACGTACAGCAATCGGCCTATCTATCACACGGATATAACCCTTTAAGTCACGTAAAAGGCTTTTTGGTAACTTCGCCTTTACGAAATGATTCAATATTACTTCATCATCCTCATCACTTAAAGCTATTTTGTATAAGTCGTTACCATCCATGAAAAGGTCAAAAATATCAGTACTTATAACGACCGTTTTTGGAATCGTAATAGATACATTTTTATATTTATGATGCATTTTGTTTTGCTTCAATAGCATATCGATAAATGCCAAACCACGTGCCTTACCACCTATAGATCCTTCCCCAATACGAGCAAACATAACATAGCTATCAAACTTTTTACGATAATATTTAGCAATAACACCTCGGGCAGTATTTTTTCTATAACCCGATAAGGTTTGAAAAATAAATTCTCGTACCTCGTCAAGATTATTAAAATGTTCGGCCCTCATATATTTAAACATATTTGCAATATGAAATAAAGCTCGAGCCTTAAACCACTTTGAAAAATGATTTCGATTAACATGATAATCCAACACCTCATCTGGGACCTCTTTCACTAGTTTTTGAAGACTTTGCAAATCAGATGCTCTACCCATTTCCTCATTGGTTTTAGGGCAGATAAAGACAAAATCACCAAAAGCAAAATTTTCAACAATATAGTCCTTTAATTCATGGATTAATGTTTTGGAATTCTTATCAATAAAACCAGCTCTCAAACGCTTTGCATGTACAATATTTTCGGAATCAGAAGATTGTAAAAGAAATGGAAGGAAACGATCTTCTTTACGCACACGTTTGCACAAACGTAATCCAGCATGCTTATCCTGCTCACCATTTCGTGGGTAGCTAATATCGGAAATAATACCTAGCAAGTTATTCTTATACTTTTCGTAGTATTCAACCGCTTGCTCGTAACTTGTAGCCAATAAAATTTTTGGACGACCACGCATACGCATGGTTTTTTGATGCTCATTTAAGCCCTCAGCCATAAACTTTTTCGACTGATTAAATATAATCTTATAAATATTTGGTAGGTAGCTTGAGTAAAATCGAATGGAGTCTTCAACCAAGATTATCACCTGTACACCAACTACATTTACGTCATGCTCGGCATTATTAAAATCCTCTAGCAGCTTTACTATTGCCAACATAATATCGGAATGTCCTAACCAACTAAACACAGCATCAATTGCTGAGGTGTCTTCATTTTTAAGCATCAACCTAGTCTCTCTTGAAAAAGGCGTAAGCAAAACAAAAGGAACTCCAAGCTCTTTCTTTTTAATAATTTTAGCTAGCTCAAAGGCATCCATACCTACCAAGCTGAGAGTAGAAATAACCATGTCAATACTGTCGTTATCAAGAATTTTCAATGCCTCGTCGGCTTCTGTAACTTGAATAAACTGAGGTGGGTAACGTAGGTTTAAGGCAACATACTCATTAAAAATCTGTTCATCAATACGACCATCCTCTTCCAGCATAAAAGCATCATAGTTACTACAGATTAAAAGGATCTTATTTACTCGCTTATTCATGAGCTGCCCAAAAGCAACATCGGAATAATAAAAATGATTATTTTGACTTAATGGCATAGGTATTACTCTTTATATATTAGGATAACAAAGATATGAATAATAGCATTTCAATACTCAAATGAAAAAGTGGAAATATATCATATTACAAATCATTAATAATCTGTGATATACCAGAAGTAGTTAATTCAAACAATTACTCAAAGATATTAGTAGTATCAAAAAGTGTATCCCAAACACCAAATAAACTCAATACAATATACAGGGTTTCAACAAAGTGTTTTCTATTAACAAATAGTCCTGTTTACAATTAAACGAAATGAAAACAAAAAAAACCTCTCCCATTTTTTCACTATTTTCGCAAGCAATACTTATAGAATAAACAGAATACTATTATCAAATGAAATTTGAATTACAACATACTGACCCTAGGAGTAATGCACGAGCAGGAAAAATCACTACCGACCATGGAGTGATTGAAACACCTATATTTATGCCGGTGGGAACTGCCGGAACAGTGAAAGCTGTTCATATAAAAGAGCTATCGGAAGACACCAAAGCCCAGATTATTTTGGGAAATACCTACCATTTATTTTTACGACCTGGCTTGGACGTGATTGAAACCGCTGGTGGCTTGCATAAGTTTAATGGTTGGAACGGCCCTTTATTGACTGATAGTGGTGGATATCAAGTATATTCACTTTCCGAAACTCGAAATATTAAGCCTGAGGGAGTTCATTTCCGTTCACATATTGATGGATCAAAACACCTATTTTCTCCAGAGAATGTAATGGACACACAGCGTGTTATTGGTGCTGATATTATTATGGCATTCGACGAGTGCACACCCTACCCATGCGATTATGATTATGCGAAAAACTCCATGCATATGACACACGATTGGCTGCAACGCTGTATCACCCGTTTCGATAATACCGAATCAAAGTATGGATATAGCCAATCATTATTCCCAATTGTTCAAGGTAGTGTGTATAAAGATTTACGCCAGCAATCGGCAGATGCCATTGCAGCAACCAACCGTGAGGGAAATGCAATTGGTGGGCTTAGCGTTGGCGAGCCACACGAAATAATGTATGAAATGACCGAATTGGTTTGTGGGATTTTACCAAAGGACAAACCCCGTTACCTGATGGGCGTGGGAACACCATCCAATATATTGGAAGGAATATCGCTAGGCGTGGATATGTTTGATTGCGTAATGCCCACTCGAAATGGACGTAACGGCATGCTATTTACCAGCGAAGGAATAATAAATATGAAAAATGAAAAGTGGAAAAAGGATTTTTCGCCCATTGACCCCAATGGAGTTTCTTTCGTTGATTCACAATATAATAAAGCCTATTTACGTCATTTATTTGTTTCCAAAGAAAGCTTAGGCCCCATGATTGCAAGCTTGCATAATATTGCATTCTACCTTTGGTTGGTTGGCGAGGCTCGTAAACATATCATCGCTGGTGATTTTGCCGAATGGAAACCCATGATGCAGAAAAAGGTGGAGAACAGACTATAATAAAAGGAAATATGTTTATCATAAGTTGTTGTATATACAATGCACAAAACAGAAATAAAACTCAGTAAACATGATCACAAAAGAAAAAATAGTCCGCAATTGGCTGCCTAGATATACAGGAAAAAAGATTGAAGAGTTTGGAGAGTATATTCTGCTTACAAATTTCAATAATTATGTAACTATTTTTGCGGAGCTAAATGGTGTTGAAGTAGAAGGAAAGGGTAAAGCTATGCATACTGCAACGGCCAACAACATCACCATGATTAACTTTGGTATGGGCAGTGCCAATGCCGCAACCATTATGGATTTACTCATGGCTATTGACCCTAAAGCCGTCTTATTTCTAGGTAAATGTGGTGGTCTTAAACACATAAATAATTTGGGAGATTTTATTCTTCCAATTGCAGCTATTCGGGGCGAAGGAACCTCAAACGACTATTACCCACCAGAGATTCCTGCATTACCTGCCTTTGCATTGCAAAAAGCAATCTCTACAGCCATACGTGAAGATGATTTGGATTATTGGACAGGAACTGTATATACTACTAACCGAAGAGTTTGGGAGCATGACAATGCATTTAAGGAATACCTCACCACTACCCGTGCTATGGGAATTGATATGGAAACTGCCACCATCTTTACAGTAGGATTTCACAATCAAATACCAACAGGAGCACTATTACTTGTATCTGACCAGCCCATGATTTCGACTGGGGTAAAAACCGACCGAAGTGATGCTCTGGTTACGAAGAACTATGTTCGAAAACAAGTGGAAATTGGCATAGAATCCTTAAAACAACTGATTGACAGTAAACAAACTGTAAAACATCTTAAATTTGACTAAACTCAAATAATGACCTACGAAAAGATTATACAAGATATTCAGAATCGGGTTTTCTACCCCATATATTACTTGCATGGCGAGGAAGCTTTTTTTATCGATCATATTTGTAAAATGATTGACAATACTGTGCTCAGTGAGGGGGAAAAAGATTTTAATCAAACCGTGCTCTATGGTAAGGATACGGATGAACAAGCTATTATTAATGTTGCCAAACGCTTTCCTATGATGGCAAGCCATCAAGTTGTTTTAGTGAAAGAGGCTCAACACCTTAGAAATATCGACAAGCTTATTCCCTATATTGAAAATCCGCAACAATCAACCATATTGGTAATTTGCCATAAATATGGTAAAATTGATGGCCGTAAAAAAATTGGCCAACTATTAAAAAAGAAACATGTTCTTTTTGAAGCAAAGAAGCTTTACGACAACAAAGTTCCTGCATGGATTAGCACCTACATTCAATCGAAGGGTTATAAACTGAATCCAACAGTAAGCATGCTTTTGTCAGAACATTTGGGAAGCGACTTATCAAAAATTACCAATGAAGTAGAAAAACTTTTTATCTCCGTTCCAAAGGGAACAGAAATAACAGTTGACCATATAGAAGAAAATATAGGTATTAGTAAAGACTTCAATATCTTTGAATTACAACGGACTTTGGGGAGTCGTCAGATACTTAAAGCGAATCAAATCATTAATTACTTTGCTTCAGACCCCAAAAACCATCCTATGGTTATGATAACACCTATCTTGTTCAATTATTTTAGTAATTTGATGACCATACATACTTTGAAAGATAAATCGCAACGGGCTGTTGCATCCGCTCTTTCCATAAGTCCATTTTTTGTAAATGACCTAATGTCAGCTGCTCGCAATTACTCCTACGACAAGCTTTTCCGAATTATTCATATATTAAGGGAGTATGATGCACTTGGCAAAGGAGTTGGTAGTACATCCACCAAGCATTCCGACTTAATGAAAGAACTAATATTCAAAATACTACACACATAAAGCTATAATAATGAGTAATATTGGCACATATATATTAATAGGTATTATTTACCTTACCTCACTTCTTCCTCATTGGATTTTATATAGACTTTCCGATTTCAATTTTTTCTTTATTTATTATGTTATTGGTTATCGCAAAAAAGTAGTTTATGAGAATCTTAAAAATTCCTTTCCTGAAAAATCACATGAAGAGTTAAAACAAATTGAAAAGAAATTCTTTCATCATCTTACTGATGTAATTATGGAAACAGTGAAAGAGTTCAGTATTTCAAAGCGTTCCATCAAAAAACGTTTTAAGTTTATGAATCCAGAGGTGTTTCAGCAACATTACGATAATGGCAAAAGTGTAATGATGACCATGGGACATTATGGAAATTTTGAATATGGTGTAAGTGCTCCATTGTGGGTTCCACAAGAATGCTGGGCAGTATATGGCAAAATTGAAAACCCTGTATTTGATAAATACCTAGTGCGTACCCGCGAGAGATTTGGCTTCACCCTCTTCCCTATGGAGGAAACTTATAATGTAATGTTGAAGCATAAACAAGGTGATAAGCTGTATATGTTTATGGCCGACCAAAGCCCACACCATGCCAAGATAAAGTACTGGTTACCATTTCTAAATCAGGAAACTCCCGTACATAAAGGAGCTGAAAAACTATCAAAAATGATGGATTTGGCCGTAGTATTTATTGATATACAAAAGGTAAAACGCGGTTATTACGAAATTACTGCACATACGCTTTACGATAACCCAAAGGAAACCTCTGAGAATGAAATTACGGATAAGTATTTTGAGATTCTAGAAAAAGTAATTCAAAAGAATCCAGAATATTGGCTTTGGTCACATAAGCGATGGAAGTATAAACGTGGGGTGAAGTATTAATGTTCTAACCATAGAAATTCGTAGATTGATATGCGGCTATCCATGATAAAATCATTTAACTTAACTCTTCTATTCCAATATCATAAACCCCTCTCTCAGATGGTGCGCGAAACGCAAGTTCGACTCGGTCATACCATCGCGTTCCATCTGAATAACAATATATGAACAATAAATAATGACTAAAACAGCAAACCATACCAAACAAACCCAATACCACTACGATAAGCTGCCTACCAGTAGGCAAGGCACATCGCAGCTGTATAAGTTTGTATATGCTTTCTTTTATGGTTTTGTACAGAATAATACTTATACCTATGATGCCAAATTATCAAATTATACCAATATATTTCTACTGAGGCCATATTCCTACGATACACTTAGACAAAGCTCAGCACAAGCTTTTAGTAAAGTGGATTATGATTATGACTATTATTGTGGTAATATGACAATAAGTAATCATAATGCTGCTATCGATAAAAGCTTACTATATCAGGTTGTTGCGTCAGGCAAAGAGACTGGTTTCGATTACACTTCGACAAGCTCAGTACATAGCTTTGGGGCTAGGTATTATGTTAGTGATTTGAGTATTTGGTTATCCGTTGATCCGTTGGCAATATTATCTCCTGGAGTTTCATCATATGCTTATGTTAACAATAACCCAGTTATGTTAATTGACGAATGGGGTATGACACCAGGACCAATTGACAGAATAAAATCTTGGTGGAGAAGGAAACGAAGAGGTATCCGTACTGTAAGAGTTCCTCATGAAACTCGTGAGGTTGTATTTACTGATAGAAATATTATAGTAAATGAACAAGTAAATAATTACATAGTAAATGATGGCTCTGCAACAGATGAAACTGTAACTTTGAGAAGAAATAGTAGAGTTCATCAAAAATATTTAGCGAATGCAAAAAAAGTAAAATTTACTTTTAGCGGCACAGATACAGAGGGTATTACTATTACTCAAAAGAAAGAAAGTAGAAATGAAAGGAATATTTTTAACGGACGCGAAAATATTACAGAAACCGACTACTACAAATTAAGAGGTAATAGGCGAAGATTTTTCAGCATTAATTTTGAAATGGTTTTTGCTTTCAACAAAAAAGAACATGAAGTTATATGGGTGTACAAAAGCTATAAAGTAGGAGCAAAAATAAAAGCTTCAAAATCATATTTTGATAATTTAAAGAAAAGGGGAATAATAGAATGATTAAAATAAAACTTCTTATAATAATCAGCCTTGTATTTCAAGTAGTGATTTCCAATTCTCAAAACCTTGTACCAAATTCAAGTTTTGAAGAATACTATAGCCTGCCTTCAATTAGTAATGATATTAATAAATGTAAATATTGGTACACGCCAAGGGGCTTATCACCAGATTATTTTCATAAAGATGCAACAACACCTAAATATAATTATTCCTCTCCTATTGTTTCAATTCCGAAAAATATTTTTGGTTATCAAAAAGCAAGAACAGGAAATGCTTATGCGGGAATTATTTCAATTGATATTGAGAAACATACTTATCGGGAAATGGTAGCAGTAAAATTAACTAAGTTACTAAAGAAAGATTCAATGTATAATGTCTCATTTTATGCTAGTTTAGCAGAAATTAGCAAATATTACCACAATTTCTTTGGCATAACACTTAGTCATGATAGTTTAGCAAAAGTAAAAACAAAATCTGGCTACGGTAAAGTAATAGCAAAAAATAGTATTACGGTAAAAGTAGATAGTATTGGAAATGATACGGCAAACTGGCATCTTGTTCAAACTACATACAAAGCAAAAGGAGACGAACAATATCTTTACATTGGTATTACAAAAAAGAACATGAGTAAAATAAGGTATTGGATAACTAAATATTTTCGTATAACTGGCTATGGAGATAATCCTTATTCTTATTATTATATTGATGACGTGTCGGTGGTGAAAATAAAAAA
>JAGLCR010000051.1 GCA_023146135.1 Bacteroidales bacterium | reverse complement strand
TAAAAACTTTTAATTCTGTATTTTCTTATTATGTTTTTTTGCCAAAACGTATAATTATGAATCGCGATATGGTAAAATCCACATAAAAACCCATCAAAACCATAAAAAAGAGCATAGCAATTCCATTGGAGACTCTCCATATTTTTAGCGGCTATACTTACCTTCATCAGCCAAATAAGCATCACAGAGCTCAAAACAAATATTAGAGAAAAGAGCAACTACTATTTTGATAATCACTCAAAAAGGCTTTTTTTTGGTTAAAATTTAGCAAAATGAAGATTATTAACGAAATATGCGGTGGTTTTTAGACGGACTGCCGTTATAGCTCATTAAATTAAAAAATATAGCTCATTTCGCATTCTTTTTGAGCTGAAAATAGTATATTTGTGAGCTAAATGATAAATAATGAATATTGAAAATCAAATAATACAGTATTTAAAACAGAATAAAGAAGGCTCTTCGACAAATATTCTTGAAGGAATTGATAGTGATAAAAGTTTAGCTACGTTAAAGCGTATTTTGACATCCTTGATTAATGAAAAGTTAATTAAATCAGTTGGAAAAGGGAAAGCTACTAAATATAGAGTATCGCAATATTATAAACTTTTTGAGGAAATTGATATAGAAAGTTATTACTCAAAAGAGATTGACGAGCGAGAAATAAAAGAGAATTTTAACCTCTCTATAATTCAAGATTTACTACCCGAGATAGATTTATTAACACAATCTGAAAATTTAAATTTAGAGGAATTGCAAATTGAATATTCTAAAAATATCTCAAAGCTGTCTAAAAATGAATACAACAAGGAGTTAGAACGATTGGCAATTGATTTGTCGTGGAAATCATCTCAAATTGAAGGAAATACATATTCACTGCTTGAAACGGAAAGATTAATTAAAGAAAAAGAAGTTGCACAAGGGAAGTCAAAAGAAGAAGCAACAATGTTATTAAATCATAAAGAAGTATTGGACTTTATCATTGAGAACCCTGATTACTTGTTTCCACTGTCGTTATCAAAAATTGAAGATATTCATAGTATACTAATAAAAGACTTAAAAATTGACAGGAATATTAGGAAAAGGCGTGTTGGAATATCGGGAACAAATTATAAGCCACTTGATAATGAATTTCAAATAAAGGAAGCATTAATAAGTGTATGTAACTTAATAAATAAAAAAGATGATGTTTTTGAACAAGCATTGCTTGCCTTGATATTAATATCTTATATCCAGCCTTTTTCTGATGGTAATAAAAGAACAGCAAGAATAATAAGTAATGCTATATTGATAAATCAAAATCATTGTCCTATTTCATTTAGAACCGTTGACAGTATTGATTACAAGAAAGCAATGTTGCTATTTTACGAACAGAATAATGTAACGGCGTTTAAGCGTGTATTTATTGAGCAATTAGAATTTGCTGTTAAGACATATTTCTAAAAAAGGAAGACGAAAAACGAGCTATAACAACTAAGCATCGTTTTTGGCGTTTTCAGCCAAATATGTGCTGTATGTTGAACTAAAACCGGTAAATGCACACCTCATTACTATGTGTATTCAATTTATTACTACTGTTTTAGAAGTATTTAGCAGGTGCTATAAGCCTTTATTTCATATGTTTTCTTATTATGTTTTCCCCCCAAAATATTTTCTTGGAGGCAGTTTTATAAAGAAAATTTAATGAGTTAGCAATTCATACCACTAATCGTTAGAAACAATAGTATGATGACTAAAATAATTTTAACTTTTACATTGTTCTTTTCTTGCTTGATTACTTATAGTCAAGTGTCAACTGACACAATAATTTGTACTTGGAGTAAAGTAAAATCCTTTTTTCATGGGGATAATAAAAAAGTGATACCAGAGCTCATTTCCAAATATAAAAGATGATATAAATAAAAACTGATGCTAAAGGAACAGAGTATAAAACACTCTGAACAAAAAGCTGTATTCTAAGATTATAGCTCCCAGCCAGAGGCTAGTATATCTACTATATGAATGGTTTTTATTGGTAGATTGTGTTTTTTGATATAGGCATCGATATGCAATAGGCAAGACGATTCGGTTGAAATAATATACTCGGCCCCAGTAGATAGCGCATTTTCTACTTTTTGTTGCCCCATGGCTGTTGATATGGCTTCATCTTTCACCGAAAAAGTACCACCAAAACCGCAACAAGTATCACTCTCAGGCATTTCCACAATTTCAATTCCCTTTACATTAGCCAATAAAGTGCGTACCTCATGAGTTAAGCCATATTCACGTTTAGCCGCACAGCTATCGTGTATGGTTACCTTATGTGGGAAGACAGCTCCAAAATTGGTTATTTTAAGATGATTAACCAAGAAGTCGGAAATCTCAATTATATTGGCACGTAATTCTTTTAATTCGTTATGCTTTGAGGTATTATGAAATAGTTTAGGATAGTGGTTTTTGACCATGCTTATACATGATGCCGATGGCCCAACAACCATATTGCCTGTAGAAAAATCTTTGATAAACTTTTCGCCCAACTCTTCAGCCTCGTCCCAATATCCGCTATTGAAAGCCATTTGACCACAGCATGTTTGATTGGTATTGTAGTTTACCGTAATATCCAAACGTTCCAATAGTTTAACCATATTGAAACCAGTATCTGGAAACAATTGATCAATAAAACAGGGGATGAAAATATCTACCTCCATGAAAATAGTAATCGATTAATTTGTTTTGAAAGTGTATTTTATCTTCGATAAATCCTGATTAGCCTTTACAATTTTACCTTTAAGCTCAGCTTTATAGGCGACGGTTTTATTGAAGATTTCCTCATTGTTTACACCCAACATTTGAGCTGCAAGAATTCCAGCATTCAAGGCACCATTAATTCCAACAGTTGCCACTGGTATTCCTGGAGGCATTTGTACAATTGCTAAGAGCGAGTCCATACCATCAAGCGAAGCATTTATTGGGACACCAATCACAGGAACAGGAGTCATAGCAGCAATTACACCAGGAAGATGCGCAGCCATTCCAGCGCCAGCAATGATTACACGAATTCCATTATTGTGTGCAGCACGTGCAAAACTTTCTACCTCATCAGGCGTACGATGGGCCGAAAGGGCATTTACTTCAAATGGAATTTCCATTTCATTTAAAAATTTTGCAGCTTTTTCCATTACCGGAAGGTCTGATGTACTGCCCATTATGATACTTACTATTGGCTTCATAATAATTTGTGTTTTGTTTTTTGAATGGAGACAAATGTACATCAATTTTTTTATGCTAAATGATACATTGGTCAAGAAGGAATAAAAAAAAGCATAAGGTATTAGAATACCTTATGCTCCTATGAAACAGAAAATGCTATTTTCTATTTTTTGTACTTAAATGTACCTTTTAATGTCACGGTTTTACCATTATTAAAACCTTTGGCTTTAACGTTAAAACTTCCTTCAAAACTATTAGCGTCAGATTTAGTAACCTTAATAGTTCCTGATTGTGATTTATAGAAATCATTATTATCACCATGAACCCTTAGCTCAGCAAAGCCAGGCATTTTTTCACCACAATTGTATTCACCAACTCCTGTAAAAGTCACATCATCATTTGACGTAACAGAAAGGTCGAAAGAATAAGTAGTTGCACTATTTTGACCTATATACAAGTCAACTCGCTCGTCTACTTTGTACATATAACTAATATATTTGTCGAAACACAAATCTTTTTCAATAAAGCCTGTTACCTGAACGCCCATAATACCACTACAAGTAAAATCGTCTTCTTCTGGCTCATCGTCTTCTTTATCGCAAGAAGTACTCATCGAGAGTGTCATTGCACCAATTACAATCATTATTAATTGAAATATTCTTTTTGTTTTCATAAATGGATGTTTTTTTAATTTGTTATTGTGTTGTTTTATAATAGGTGCTAAAGTACATAAATAAGTATATAATGCTGTTTATAAATAATATAAATTAGCTGGGGTATATTTTTAGAAGAGAATTGATTCTGCTATTTATTGCCATTTGTTTAAGTTTGTAACTTATTAACCTATGAATGTTAAAAAATCAATGTATTTAGGTAATATACGCATAAAATTCACATGTCTGATTGTTACATTTGTACTCAATTATTAACAGATACATTTTAATCATGAAAAGAAAGTATATACTCACGCTTATAGTGTTATTGATAAACGGATTTTTACTTGCGCAAACTAGTTATTATGGAATGACTAAAGAAGGGGGAAGTGGAAAAGCTGGAACCATTTTTAAAACTGATGCTACAGGATCCAATTTGCAAACCGTATTTAATTTTGAATATGAGAACGCGGGTAAAGGACCAAAAAGTGTTTTTACACAAGCATCAAATGGGAAAATTTATGGTACAACCCAGTTTGGGGGTAATAATGTAAGTATGTTTCCTTATTATTCAAATCAACGAAATAGTGGAGTATTGTTTGAGTACGACCCAGTAACAGATAACTATACTGATTTATTCCATTTTGATGATACCGTAAGCGGTTGTTGGCCCGAAACAGCCCCTGTACAGGCTGCTAATGGAAAGCTTTATGGCCTAGTTCGAGGTGGTGGAAGTAGCCATAACTATGGTTGTGTTTACTCCTACGACTTAGCAACTTCAACCTATACTAAGATACATGCTTTTTTAGGTTCCTATGCAAGTGTTGGTTATGATGGTGTGCAGCCAATAGGAAACCTACTGCTTGCTTCGGACGGAAAGCTTTACGGGATAACTAGCGGTGGAGGTTATAATGGACATGGAGTAATTTATAAAATAGACCCTATTACAAATACATACACGAAGCTTCTTGATATGCAGATATCATCTTCAGGTGCCAATGCAGGGTATGATGCTAAGTCAGGCTTGGTTCAAGCTCCAAATGGTAAAATGTATGGCACAACACAATCTGGAGGGAGCTCATACAATGGTAATATTTTTGAGTATAATCCCATTACAAATGTTGCCACCAGCTTGCATGAGTTTACCGACGACTCATTAGGTGTTTATCCATATGGCTCTTTAACTTTAGTAGGAAATGATAGCCTATATTGTGTAACCTACAAATACTATACTGCTCCAGGAGCTTCATGGCCCAATATTCCACATTTTTATTTATGGCGTTATCAAATATCAACAGGAAATGCAATTGTAGTGGATAGCATCGCAAATGGAAGCTTTACTCAAGAACTTACTCTTACATCAAATGCTAAAATATTGATGTCGGGATATGACCATAATAATTCTACGAAATTGCATTTTTGGGAATTTAACCCTGCAACACGTACAAGAGTATTTCTTGACTCAGCCCTTGATATTACTAACACAAAAGGCTTGATGCAAGCTACTAATGGAAAATTCTATGGAGGGTTTTCATATAAAGCCCCTGGGAGTATTTATTCAAATAGTGATGGTACTTTTGTGGAGTATGATCCATCAAATCATCAAATTGTGCGAAAGTTTAATTGGTCTGATCCAATAAATGGAGTTTTACCAGAGGGGGATTTAATAATGGCTACCAATGGTAAGTTCTATGGTATGACACCAGAGGGTGGACAAAATAATAAGGGTGTTGTGTTTGAATTTAACCCAAGTACAGATACTTATGTTAAGAAGTTTGATTTGGATAGTTTTTCAGGCTACGAGCCAAAAGGGGGCTTGATGGAGGCTTCAAATGGTAAGCTTTATGGATTAACAACTCGAGGTGGAAATAACGGACTAGGATCTGTGTTTGAGATAGATACTTTGACATGGACATTAAGTAAAAAAGCAGATTTTAGCAATAGTATTGGTGTAAAACCTTTGGGACGTATGGTTGAAGCATGGGATGGTAAGTTATATGGTCTTACTGCTTGGAATAGTGGTGCAATTTTTCAATATGATATTAGTACAAGTACACTTACTAATAAGCATAGTTTTACCTATAATGACGGAACTTCACCATATGGAAGTTTGGCAATAGCTGATAATGGTAACTTATATGGTATTACTAGTTATGGTGGTGCTAGTTATTATTCGCATGGAACCTTGTTTGAGTATAATCCTACAACAAGTTTATTTACCATGAAAAAGGAATTGTATAATTATACAGGATACAACTCGCAAGGTAATACACCTTTACTAGGAAGTGATGGAATTATGTATGTACTGCTTAGCTGTGGTGGTAATGGTAACACCCAGTATGCTGGAGGCGCAATTAATGAATATGTTCCTGGAGCTACTTCAATAACAAATAAAGCATCATTTTCGGTAGCTAGTAATGGCTCCAAGCCCATGGGAGACCTTATGGAGTCTGCCAATGGCAACTTTTATGGCTATACATGGATCGGTGGATTAAATAATAAAGGCACAGTTTTCGAGTATAATCCTGTTACAGCTGTCATTACAGCAAAAACAACTTTTAGTGGTAGCAATGGAGCTAATCCAACACATGGTTCATTGACAGAGTCAAACCCCGCAGCGATTACGATTAGTCAACAGCCGATAATATCTACAGTTTGTATTGGAGATACAGCTTATCTTAGTATTTCGGCAAGTCATGCCACGCTTTTGCATTATCAATGGTTTAAAAATGGAGTTCGCATTGCTGGCTCAACAAATGATACTTTAGTATTTAACGGCCTACTAGCGAGTGATGCTGCTAACTATAGTTGTAAAATTACTGGTGGTACAAAAGCTATTGTTTCTAGCTCGTTTACACTTACACCATCACCCAAACCAATTGTAAACATTACGGGTCTTTCAAATGCCTATTGTGCCAACGATGCAGATGTAACACTAAGTGCAAACCCAAGCGGCGGTGTGTTTTCAGGCACTGGAGTTAGTGGTAGTATATTCTCTCCTTCAGCTGTTGGTTCTGGCTCTCATGATATAGTCTATTCATATACCAATACTCAAGGATGTGCTAATGCTGACACAGTTAATGTTAGCATTAATATTTTACCAGACGCAAGCTTCACAGGCTATGCAACGAGCTATTGTGATAATGATGAAATGGACACATTAATACCTACAACAATTGGAGGAAGCTTTAGTGGCTCAGGACTTACAAATGATGTTTTTGACCCTAATTACTTTGCTTCAAGTTCTGCAATAGCAGGATTTCCACAATTTGTTTACACTATTACAGATGCCAATGGATGTATAAATAAGGATACCGTTACTTCGGTTATTCATCATGCTCCAACGGTTACCCTTACAGGTTTAAATTCTACTTATTGCTCCAACGATGCAATAGACACATTAATTACTTCACCTAGTGGTGGAACAATTTCAGCAGGGAGCTTTTTGGTGGGTAATATATTTACACCATCTAATGCTTCCATTGGTAATAATGATATCTATTATTCTTTTGTTAATTCTTTTGCTTGTTCCAACTCCGACACCCTACAAATAATTGTAAACGGTATTCCTGACGCATCATTTACAGGCCTTGATAATAGCTACTGTGTTAATAATGATGCAGATACTATGATTGCTACAACAGTTGGCGGTGTTTTCAGTGGCGATATTGTGAATGGAAATATTTTTAATCCACAGTTAACAACAATTCCTGGAGGAGCTTTATCTGTGTTACAACAAGTTATTTATACACTAACAGATAATAATGCTTGTACTGATATAGATACTATTACAACCATAGTTTACCCATTACCTTCAGTTGATTTTGGTACCATCGCTTCTTCATTTTGTGATAATAATGCAAGTGTATCATTGGTAAATGGTACTCCCACGGGCGGTGTATACTCAGGTAATGGAATCGTGGGAAACACTTTTGACCCTTCTGCTGCTGGGCTTGGACTAGATACTTTGGTATATACCTTTACAAATAGTAATAGTTGTACAAATATGGATACCGCTTATACTATAATCTATCCTGCGCCGGACTTTCATTTGTCCAGCGACACCAATATTTGCATTAATAATGTACTAACACTATCCACAGGCTTAAGTGCTGCTTATACATTTCTTTGGAGTGATGGTTCAACAAACCAAACACTTACTATCAATGCTGCCACTGTTGGTGTAGGAACATTTACCTATAGCGTTGTAGTGAAGAATACACAATCAGATTGTGAAGAAACAGATGAAATTATCGTTACAATCAATGCTTGTACAGGATTTGAAGATAATTTGGATCGAGCAGATGGCATTAAGGTGTATCCTATTCCTTCGGAAGGATTATTTACTATTGAAACGACGCAGAATATTGAAGAGATAGAGGTTTACTCAAGTGAGGGAAAGCTTGTTTTTAGTAATAGTATTCAATCACAAAATCAACTTACAAAAATTGATTTACGAGATCATGCTCCTGGTGTTTACTATCTACTTATTAATGATGGAAGCTCAATTATTCGTAAGCAGCTGATTATTAAATAATAACAGTTATTATATTGATATTTCGAAACCAGAAATACTATTATGTGTTTCTGGTTTTGCTTTTTGATACGCTACATCAACACCAGTAGATATTAAGGTTATTACAGCAATTGCATTCGTTCGGCATCTTGTCGAATGAAGATAAAAAGGAGTATGGTAAATGCCCATAATGAAGAGCCTCCATAACTAAAGAAAGGCAGCGGTATTCCTATAACTGGAAGTATTCCAAGTACCATACCCACATTAATGGTAAAATGGAAAAACAAGATGGAGGCGACTCCATAGCCATATATTTTTGAAAAGTGGGACCTTTGTCGTTCGGCAACATAGACTATCCGTAATAGTAAAACCACAAAGAGCCCTACAACGGTAGAAGTGCCTAAAAATCCCCACTCTTCTCCCACGGTACAGAAAATAAAATCGGTACTTTGTTCAGGAACAAAGTTGAATTTTGTTTGTGTTCCTTTGAGAAACCCTTTACCAGTAATACCCCCTGAGCCAATTGCAATTTTTGATTGATTCACATTATAGCCTGCTCCACGTGGGTCGTCTTTCATATTTAGCAATACTTTTATACGAACCTGTTGATGGGGTTGTAGCTTACTAAAGGCAAAGTCAACACTAAAAACATAAGCTGAAATAATAATAAATATTCCAATCAACTTAATGAGGTTCTTTATGTTATGCTTCATTGCAAGGTATGCAACTCCCAACATAAGAAAAATCAAAGCGAGCATTATTAGCTTTGCCTGCGCACTTTCTAATAATAGCGATAGGATGGCTAGTGCAGCAAATACAAAACCGATAATAAATATATTGCCAGATAAACCTTGCCTATAAAGAACAAAAATAAATGCTACATAAACAAGTGCGCTACCAGTATCGTTTTGTAATAAAATAAGTGCAGCTGGAGTAAGAATAATAAGAGCTGAGTAAAAAGTTGCTTTTAAGTTATCTACTTTAATCCCTAGATTACCAAGGTAATGGGCTAAAGCTAATGCGGTGGAAAACTTAACAAATTCGGCAGGCTGAATAGCAAAACTGCCAATTTGAAACCAGGATTTTGAACCAGCAACCTCCTTTCCAAAACCTAATACAAATAGGAGGGTTAATAATGAAATACCATAAATCAAGAAGGCAAACTGATTAAAAAATTTGGGGTCAATAAGAATAATCACAAATCCCAATAACAGGCTTGCAACAATCCACATAAGCTGCTTGCCATAGCGTTGGCTAAGGTCAAAAATGCTTGCATGGTCTTGATCATATACTGCTGCGTAGATATTTATCCATCCCATAAATACCAAAAGAAGGTAAATGACAATCATCACCCAATCTATTCCATGAAATACGCCCCTTCTTTCTCTCATTAGCTTATTTATCTTTCTTTTTCACATTCAATAGATTACCTTCTAGCATACGCTTTTCCAACCAACTACGTTTAGGACTGATATACCCTTTTAAGTATTTTTCAATCATTAAGCTTGAAATTGGTGCTGCCCATGTACCGCCATATCCTGAGTTTTCGATAAACACAGCAATGGCAATTTTTGGATTGTTTCGCGGAGCAAAAGCAATAAAGACCGAATGATTTTCGCCATGTGGATTTTGAGCTGTTCCTGTTTTGCCACAAACTTCCACACTATCAATTCGGGCCAAGCGGGCTGTTCCGTTCGACACCACTTTGGACATGCCTTCTACTATTATGTCAAAATATTTTTCATCGACACCCACATAATGTTTTTCTGTAAAACGTGGGTTAAGAGAATCGGGCCTACCAATAGCTCGCACCAAATGGGGTGCAATATAGTAGCCTCGGTTTGCTATAAATGCAGCTTGATTAGCCATTTGTAGCGGTGTAGCCAAAATCTCACCCTGTCCAATGGAGAGTGAAATAGTGGTAATTGCATTCCAATGACCTTTTCCATAATATTTATCGTAGTACTCAGGCTTGGGAATATTCCCTCTTTTTTCTGATGGTAAATCAATTCCATATTTTACCCCGAACCCCATCTTTGTAACATATTCGCGCCATTTGCGAAACCCCTCCTCCGAGTTTGCATAGTTTTTATTTCCAAGGATAGAACGATATACCTCACAATAATAAGCATTGCATGAGTGTTGAATAGACTCCTCCAAATTCAATGGAGATCTATGACTATGACAACCCACATGCAAGCCACGAAAGCTAAATCCATTATGGCATGCATAGCGACTGCCATTGTGTAAAACACCCTCTTGTAAACCAATTAATGCATTGATTAATTTAAAGGTAGAGCCAGGAGGGTAGGAAGATATTAATGCTCTATTTAGTAATGGCTTGAGCGTATCCTTTAATAGAATTCGATAATTTTTTGATCGAACACGTCCTGTTAATAAATTGGGGTCATAATTTGTACTTGTTACCATTGCTAATATTTCGCCTGTTTTCGGGTCAATAGCCACAATAGCCCCTTTTTTATTCACCATCAGCTTTTCACCATACTCCTGAATTATCCAATCCAATCCTAGATAAAGATTTTTCCCTTTTTGAGCTGCAACATCATATTTTCCTTCATGAAAAGGACCTTTCTCACGATTATATACATCAACCATGAGTTTTTGTACTCCTTTGTTTCCACGCAAATCTTTTTCGTAAAACCGTTCCAGACCACTTTTACCCATATAATCTCCTTGTGAATAATAGGAGTCTTGCTCTAAGTTTTTTTGATTCACTTCGCCAATATAGCCCAAAATATGAGCAGCAATGGGGTGAGGATATTTTCGTAAAGTATTGGGTTGAACATAAAAGCCGGGGTAGTTATATAGCTTTTCTTGAATATATGCAGTCTGTTCTTTGGAAATTTGTTTTTCAAAAAAACTAGCCTTTCTCCATGAATATTTTTTTGCTTTTTTTATTCGCTTGACAAAATTTTCGTAACTAATGCCTACTATTTTGCAAAAGGCCAAGGTGTCCATTGGCTTGAGCTGATTAGGAATAACCATTAAGTCGAATACCGCTTCATTATATACTATCAATTCATCATTACGATCAAACACTAATCCACGTGGAGGATAGATAGTAATATCTCTACGAGTATTATTGTCGGCAGCAAGCTTGAAAGAATCATTAAATAGCTGAAGATAGGCAAGGCGTATCAGAAATAGTATTCCTACTACAATGAAAAAACCATAGATAATATACTTTCTATCCGCATAGGTATCTCTTCGCATTATCATAGCAAGGTTGTATGTTTGTAAGCGAAACAAAAATAATTCATATAAATCTGTTTCCTTAAAATTACAAAAGGATTTATAAACAAAGAAAAGTGAAGAAGAAGGTCGTTATTGATCAGTTATTTTTTGATGTAAAAACTAGGCGTAACTATCACATTACTTTTATGTAAAGCCCTGTCCAAGATATATAATTCGTAGCGAATGCTATCGGCTGTTGACATAATATTATTTATATAAAGTTCTATTTGTACCTCGCCTTTAATACCTAATTCAGCCAAGTTTGGTTCAACATATGGGATGCGAGAATTATTGGAAATTGGCAAATCAATTTTGACAAATGTATCGCCTTGTAATTCATAATAATCGATGAAGTAATTGTAATAATACTTGCCTCCAATATTATAGGGAGGAATCGTATCTTCAGACTTTAGTCCAATATCGCTATCACCATCGGTAAATGTAATAGTTAAGTATGCCTTATTATCGGAACCGCTGTTGTTTGGAATTTTTTCAAATGATTTATACTCTATCTCAGGAATAATAGAATATTTTTCAGGCTTTTTGCAAGATGAAAGAAATAGGCCTCCTAAAAGAAGCGCTAGCACCCAACTGCCAAAAATATTTCTTTGTTTATTCCTTATCATTTTACCAATATATCTTTTAATGCTCTAATAATCAGAGAATATTAGAAACATAAATTACAAACTCTTTCGTAAATATTTCTATTACATTTGCAGTACAAATTTATACAAATTTTTGATGCCCAATGCTATCAACCCAATCAGAATATCAAATACTTAAAGATTCCATATTTAATATCCAAACTGAAGCGGATTTTAAGAAAACGGCTATCAGAGTATTTTATTTTCAATATGAACATATTCCTTTATATAAAAAGTGGGTTGACTGTTTGCATACAGACATTGCAAAGATTAAAGAGTTGCACCAAATCCCCTTTTTACCCATTCGTTTTTTTAAAGAACATAAAATATTAAGGATAGATCAAAAGGAAGAAATTATATTTAGTAGTAGTGGAACCACAGGCATGGAACGTAGTAGCCATTATGTAAGTGATATTGGCCTATACAGGACGTCCTACATACAGAGTTTTGAGTATTTCTATGGTCCTATTTCCGACTATGTGGTATTGGCTCTCTTGCCTTCCTATATGGAGCGTAAAGGGTCTTCTCTTATTTATATGGCTGAAGATTTAATCAAGATTTCAAAACATCAGGAAAGTGGTTTTTATTTAGATGAGTATAAAGAGCTAATAAAAATGCTTAATAAACTAAAATTGGAAGGCAAAAAAGTATTGCTTTTGGGTGTTAGTTTTGCTCTTTTAGACTTAGCAGAGAATTTCAAAATTGACTTCCCTGAATTAATTATCATGGAAACAGGGGGAATGAAAGGACGACGTAAGGAGCTTATTCGGGAAGAATTGCATCATATTTATCGAAAGGGTTTTGGTGTGCAAAACATTCATTCTGAATATGGTATGACAGAGCTTCTTTCGCAAGCTTATTCTTCTGGCAATGGCGTGTTTAACACACCTCCATGGATGAAGGTTTTAATTAGAGATACCAATGACCCTCTCAGCTTGCTAGAAAATAAGCGTTCGGGAGGAGTTAACGTTATTGACTTGGCAAATTTGAATTCCTGTGCTTTTGTTGCTACCCAAGATGTGGGAAAAAGGTTTACTAATGGTAGTTTTGAAATTCTTGGCCGATTTGATAATAGCGATATTAGAGGTTGTAATTTATTGGTTATTTAAGCAATATAATTTTTGGCAAAGTAATTGCTTTGAAGCAGGAAGTAACAATCTAAAAACACATACTTCTATGAAAAAAATTATTCTTATTGCGTTAATAGCATTATTATCCATGCCTGTTGTGGCACAAAAAACTACCAAATCGAAAATAAAAAGAGTAACAGTCTTTTTATCTGGAGCCCAAATTCATCGAACAGCAAGTGCCAACCTTAAAAAGGGAAGAGCAGAAATTGTGTTTTCAGAACTTAGTATGGCGATGGTTCCCAATAGTATTCAAGTAAAAGGCAAAGGTAGTTTTACTATTATGTCGGTAAGTCATCGTATTAATTATTTGAAAAAGGCAAAACTCAATAAGCGGATCAAAGAAATGCAAGATTCAGTTGCTCTTTTAACCAAAGAAAATAGCCTGCAACAACAGTATTATAATGCGCTGAACCAAGAGTCGCAAATGCTGTTGTCCAATAAATCCATTGGAGGAAACAATACTGGAGTAAATGTTGCCGACCTTAAAGCAATGGCTGACTTTTATCGTAGTCGACTTAAGGATATTTATACCAAAATGTATACAATTACTGAGTCAAACAGGAAACGTAGTCAAAAGATAAGTCTACTTAATCAACAAATTCAGCAATCGCGACAGAATTATCAAACAAGAGTAAGCGAAGTAGTACTGGATCTCGATGTTAAGGAATCGTCTCTAGCAAAATTTGAGTTTTCGTATATCGTTCGTAATGCTAGTTGGTATCCGCAGTATGATATTCGAGCTACCGATGTGGATCATCCAGTACAATTGCATTATCGTGCCATGATACGTCAAAACACAGGTGTAGAATGGAAAAATGTAAAACTTACTGTTTCCACAGGAAACCCTAATAGCAATAGTGTTATGCCCCATATGAATCCTTGGTATTTGAATTATTATACGAACATAACATCGAATAGGGGCTTAGAAAAATCGAAGATGGAAAATGATTATGAAGAAATAAATGAAGTTTTAATGGAAAATGCTGCTACTGATGTAGTTTATGCTCCAGCACAAAACAAATCCATGGGAGCAGCCAATAATTCCTCAAACTATACCCATGTGAGTGTTGGGCAAACAACAACCGCATTTAAAATTAGTATTCCTTACACCATTCCGTCAACTAATCAAACAGTAAATGTAAAAATTCAAAAAGAAGAGCTGATAGCAAGTTACCGCTATTTTTGTGTGCCAAAACTATCAACAGACGCTTTTTTGCAAGCACGAATAACTGGTTGGGAAGAACTAAACCTATTGGCGGGTAATGTGAACGTCTTCTTTGATGGAACATTTGTGGGTAAATCCTATATTAACCCTAGTAACTTGAGTGATACATTGGATATATCTTTAGGTAAGGACGCCAGTATTAAAGTAAGCCGTACTAAAATTAAGGATAAAACAAGTAAGCTTGTAATAGGTGGAAATAAAAAGATGAACCTAGGTTGGGAAATAAGTATTCGAAACAATAAATCTGAAAAAATAAATATTACTATTCAGGACCAACTACCCTTGTCAAGAGTTAAAGAAATAGAGGTTATACTTAATAGTAAATCTGGTGCTACCTACACTCCCGAGAATGGTTTTTTAAGCTGGGATTTAGAAATAAATGCCAAAAAAACAGTTAAGAAACGATTTGACTATACAGTGAAATATCCAAAGAAATATGTATTATCAAATCAATGGTAATAGGCTATAATTCATAAAAAAGGGGAGCTGTTTTTTAGCTCCCCTTTTTTTTATCCAACTGTTTGAACTACTAGGTCAGCATTATCAAAAATGGTTTTCACCATTTCTTGCCAACGCTTGGGAAAAGTTGTTCGGCTTTCATCGCTTGCATTGGGTCCAAAAGCTGATTGCATAATAGCGCCGGGATCAACAGCCAAACTCGGGTTATAGGATAGCTCCACACTTTTGCCAGTATCTAAGCGAGTAAAACGTACGTTTGCTTGCATTTGAACTCCATAAAACAAAAGATTTCTTCGGTTGAAGTCTGCTCCCAAACCTCCAAAACCAGTATTGGTGGTAGCACCAGTAATATTACTATATACTGCCCCGAAAACACCGGTGTTTCCATCTCCTAAACGGTCATGAATCTCAACCTTAATGTTTCCCCTCTGTGGCACTTCACTTCCGTACAACTCCTTAAGACCTTTCATAGTCATTATATATGCCCCACTCGTCACGGCACAGCTGTGACCTGCCATTTTTACGATCTCCAAATAGGAAAAATCAATGATTCCCTTTTCACTAGAACCTAAAAAGGCACTTAATTTATCTTGTAGTTCAATATGTGGTATTTTATCAAAAAACTCTGGATATTTCATAATTCTATTCCTTATTATTAATAATATGAGCGAAGATATGTATTATACATATTCTAAAAACCAAGTGTTTGAGTTCCAAATATAATAACCACAATGTCAGCTTTTAACATTATAATTGGAATTATATACTTAACTATGTAACATGGGTATTGTAACATTTCAAAGGGCAAGGCGTCATAAACTCAAAACATATATGTTGCAAACAATTAATTAGAAATTTACAATTTAAGATAAATAAACATGAAAACAATAATACTTAATTTAAGCCTACTCATTATTTTTAATATTTCAGCATTTGCCCAATCACAAATCACACTTAGTACTGGAGATTTTACAGGCTTTGAAATAGATCAACCCTTGGATGTATATGTACATCAATCGGATAGTTGCTATATTCAACTTAAAGGTGCAAATATTGATGCAGGAAAAGTTAAACTAAACAATAATAATGGTTATTTGACTATTGAAGTAAGTGGTTCGAATAATATTAATAGTCAAGTTCATATTTTCAGCAAGCAATATGACCGTATGCTATTAAGTGGTACAAGTGAATTACATACTATAGGTCAGCTGAAAGGAGAGAAATTACACCTACAAATAAGTGGAGCTTCTGATGCCAAGCTTAATCTTGATTATTCTAGCTTATCAACCATACAATCAGGAGCTTCCGACGCATCAATCTATGGAAAAGTAGATAGTATGCAGATTAAAATTAGTGGGGCTAGTGATTTTGATGCCTTTGGGACAAAAAATATTTATACGCATATAGTTGCCAGTGGGTCGAGTGATGCAAGTGTTAATCCTGACAGTACTCTAATTGCCAAGCTAAGTGGGGCTAGTGAGCTTTCGTTCAAGAAAGAACCTGCCTTCAAATCTATCAACTCCAATGGGGCATCAGAATATGGACAAAAGTCAAGTTCGGGAGAGCTTGTTGAGTTAAATAATATGTCGATATATGAAGAGGGAGATACCGTACGTATTGACTTAGGTAATGGAAGACGGAAAATTGTTATTGTTGATGGAGATGAAGGAGTACGAATTAAAACAAAGCGTTGCAATATTAGACGATTTAAGGGTAACTGGGCAGGAGTAGAATTGGGAATAAATGGATATATGACTCCTGAAGGATCGCTTAATATGCCCACAGGATTTGAGTTCTTAGAGCTGAAATATGAGAAATCTACTAATTTCAATATTAACTTCTTTCAACAAAGTTTTAACTTAGTTAATAATCACTTTGGACTAGTTACCGGCATGGGAATAAAGTGGGTAAACTATCGATTTTCTAATAATGTAATTCTTAGTGGTGATTCTGCTGAAATCTACGGTTATCACGACCTAGACCCTACACGTAATTATTCAAAGAGTAAGCTTACTGCTAGCTACCTGATGATTCCCGTATTATTTGAGTATCAAACTAATCCACACCACCGTTCCAATAGTTTCCATATAAGCGTTGGAGTTATTGGTGGACTGCGCTTAGGCTCTCATACAAAGCAGGTTTATTATAATGCGGACGGAGGAGGAAAACAAAAACAAAAGGGAAAAGATAGTTTTCATCTGCAACCATTTGTTCTTGAAGCAACAACCCGAATTGGTTGGGGACCAATAAATTTATTTGCTACCTATTCGCTAATAGATATGTTCAGACAAGACCGTGGCCCCGAGCTACGCCCATTTACAGTAGGTGTTATTTTACCATTTACATAAAAAAACCTAAGATTCTCTCCAACACATAATTTTATGAATCTGTGCTAAGTGCCCTAATCGTATTCTGCGGTTAGGGTTACTTTTTTTAGGGAAGGCTCAGTCCACCTAAGGCCTTTTTACAAATTCTTTTTCGACGTTATCTATTTTTGTATTTTCGCTCCCAATGGCAGAAAAAATACTATTTAATATCGCAATTGTTGGAACAGGTAACCTATCTTGGCATCTGGCAAGGGCTATTGCTTCATCTGAGCATAGCCTTCAACAAGTATTATCAAGGAATAAAACACGGGCTGTAGAATTTGCAAAGCAGGTGTCAGCAGAAGGAATTGGTGATATAGACGAGTTATCGGCTAATATTGATATTGTAATATTGGCGGTACAAGATTCTGTTCTAACAGCTAAGTACATTT
>JAGLCR010000050.1 GCA_023146135.1 Bacteroidales bacterium | reverse complement strand
TTGAAACGCCAATCTTTCAATTTACCACATCGTTTATTTATTGCTAATCCGTTCATATCCACCACTATCTGCCCAATTTTTTATATTGTTTGTTGGCAATAGTAATTCTATTCAATCGTATTAAAATCAACTAAAATTTTAGGCGTTTCGTAATCATAAAAAGAGATATAAACTACTTTTTTTTTCTTTTTTCCCTTTTCATTTCGAAATGTTACTTCATATTTATCTAACATAGCAATTCCCATAAATCCATTTTCAGATTTATACGAACAGCAACTACCTAATCTTTCATATTTCAACACTTTCCCTTGTGCATCTCTTAACAAATTCAAATATGCACGCTGATTTGCTGGTCCTCCATTTGGTCCTTTACCAACTTTAACAGGATTTTCTTCGGTGAACCCATATGTTTTATCTTCTGATTTTTCCGTTAACTCTAAAATAACAAATGTTTCAATAGTTGTAGTGTCATTACATTCTTCAACTTTTCTCTCTGCTTGTTTTATTCCAAACCCAAGTGCTTTATTAAAATCGGTGCAGGCTAAATCTTTTTTATTCAACATTTGATATAAAAGTCCCCGATTATAATATGCATCTGCAAAAAGACTGTCCAGTTTTATTGCCATATTATAATCTTGCAATGCTCCTTCATAATCTGCCAAATATTTTTTTGATGTTCCTCTGTTTAAATAAACTTTTTTATAGTCAGGATTTAAGAATATAGTTTGATTAAAATCTTCAATTGCTTCTTCATTTCTATCTAACATTCCTTTTGCCATTCCTCTGTTATACCAAGCAACATATTCATCATTTTTTAACTCAATGGATTTATCAAGGAGTTTAATTGCTTTTTCCAACTCTCCATTATACGCTTTTTCCATTCCTTGATTATAATAATCTTCTGCTGTTTGTGCATTAGATATTACACCAAATAATACTAGAACTACTGTAATAATTTGTTTTTTCATATTTCGTTTCCTTTTATTATTGCCAACATTAGTATATCCCGAAGTTCCATTTGTTGTCGTTTTTATTATTTATAGTCAACTGTTTATAAAAATAACAAATTGTTATATAACTTAATAAAATAAACGGAAGTTTCTAAAATGGTATTTTCTATTTATTTAATTGCTAAATTACAAATAATATCAATTATATTCTGATTTTAAGCCCGTTTTATTTATATACAGCCTATTAATGGCTAATTCATATTATGATGTGTTACGAATTATTCTAGTTGTTTTTTCTCTTTTACTTTTTCGACTGAAAAAGTAAAAGAGAAAAAAGCTTGCGCTGATAAGAAATGACTTAAAATACGAAATAGCCCATTATATGAACTAGAAGCATTTTTTTCATAAAAAGCTCCCAAAACAAAAACAAAAATACTTACTTTTAGCTCCTTGTAAAATTGCACAATAATTAGGGAATTAAAACAGTATAGATGTACGCATATTTTAATGGCAAACTTATTGAGAAAAGCCCTACTGAGGCTGTAATTGAATGTAATGGTGTAGCCTATCAATTAAACATTTCGTTGCAAACATTCAGTGTGATAAAAGATCAAGAAAACTGTAAATTATATGCTCATTTGGTGGTTCGTGAAGATGCTCAAACCTTATATGGTTTTTTCAGTATTGGCGAACGGGCTATTTTTCGTCAATTAATCTCTGTTTCAGGAGTTGGCGCAAATACGGCTCGTATGATTTTATCGTCCATGACAAAAGATGAAGTTTTCAATGCTATTTTATCAGAAAATGTTGCTGCTTTACAAGCAGTAAAGGGGATTGGTAATAAAACTGCTAAACGAATTATTTTAGACTTGAAAGATAAAATTTCGAAAGATGGTCAATCAGGAGAAATTTTATCAGAATCACACAATACGCATAAAGATGAAGCGTTATCTGCACTGGTAATGTTAGGTTTTGCGCGCAATTCAGCCGAAAAAGCTCTAAACAAAGTAATTAAGTCGGAAGGTCTTAATTTGACAGTGGAAGAACTTATTCGAATGGCATTGAAAAACCTTTAGAAATTGGTGTTTATTATTATTTAACTGAATTGATTGAATCGAATTATACGAAATAGTATTTTACTTTTCTTCGTTGCGTTATTATCCTTAGGTGCTCTCACTACTCCTAATGATGCGCATTCGAATCCAGTTTTTGCGGGTATTGATTACCGCATTGCTGGACTTCCTGTGGACACTCCCGACAATGGCGATTCTCTTAAATTCCCCTTACCAAACAGTACAAACCCTTATGCACCACCCAACACCAGCCCTCTTTACCTAGGAGGAAGCTCCTCGTCTGATGGTTTTACTTACGATCCAACCACCAACCAGTATGTGCGAATTGGCCCAGATGGAACACCCTACTATATGTCGCTCGAAGAGTATATGCAATACGATTTAACAAAGTCGGCACAAAAATACTGGAAAGACCGTGCTAGTCAAGCTGGCAAGGGTGGAGGAAATTCTGTAATTCCCAAACTACATATTGGTAGCCAGGCATTTAGTAAAATATTTGGTAGTAACACCATCGATATTCGTCCTCAGGGATCAGCAGAATTAATATTTGCAGTAAATAGCTCAAAAAGAGAAGATCCCGCACTGGATGAAAAGCAACAGCGTGTAACCAATTTCGATTTTAAAGAAAAAATCCAAATGAATGTACGGGCCAAAGTGGGTGATAAAATTGACTTTGGTATAAACTATAATACCGAAGCTAGTTTCGATTTCGACAATAAAATGAAGCTTGCCTATCAAGGTGATGAGGATGAAATTCTTCAATTGGTTGAAGCTGGTGATGTAAGTTTCCCTTTAAACACAAGCTTAATACAAGGGCCACAAACCCTGTTTGGTATTAAAACTAAATGGAAGTTTGGCAAAACTACTGTTACCACAATTTTCTCACAACAAAAGAGTGAGTCAAAAAATATTACTGTAAAAGATGGAGCTCAAACTCAAGACTTTTATATTAAAGCGGATGAATATGAAGACAATAAGCACTTCTTCGTTTCCCAATATTTTCGCGACAATTATAACGAATCACTGAAGAACCTTCCTGCCATTAGCTCACCAATCAACATTACCAAAATTGAAGTTTGGGTTACAACTATTGGGGCTCCAGTGAATCAAAATCGTAATATCGTAGCTCTAATGGACTTGGGCGAAAGTGACCCTTATCGTGATGATATTATTCTTCCAAATTTCCCGCTAGGGCATATTCCTGACAATGGAACCAATGATTTATATGCTACGCTTAATAATTATCCAGGCCAAGTACGTGACATCAATCAGGTAAGTGGGTTTTTATCCTCAGGCCCACTGTTTATGGTTGCAGGTCGCGACTATGAAAAAGTAGAGAATGCTCGCCGACTAAATATCAACGAGTTTTCATTTAATGCAAAACTGGGTTTTATCTCCTTAAATTCGAGATTGAATGCTGACCAAGTATTAGCCGTTGCATACCAATACACCATGGTGGGAGACAATACGGTTTATACCGTGGGAGAGTTCTCTGACCAAGGAATAGTTGCTCCTGCAAACCTATTGGTTAAATTACTTAAATCGACGACTGTAAATACCAAGGTGCCCACATGGGACCTAATGATGAAAAACATTTACTCCTTAGGAGCATACCAAGTTTCTCATGAAGATTTTAGACTGAACGTAGTTTATGAAAGTTCAGAGTTTGGTGTTCCTGTAGGATTTTTAACCGAAGGTGCCATTAGTGGGCAGCCACTTATTCGTGCCATGGGTTTGGATAAACTGAATACCCAGATGGACCCAATACCTGATGGAGTATTTGACTTTGTAGATGGAGCATCCACTGGAGGTGGAACCATTGAATCAAAGCGCGGCCGAGTATTTTTCCCTGTGCTTGAGCCTTTTGGTGAAGACCTAAGAAAAGCCATTGACCCTCAAGATCCTAATTCAAAATTAGCCAATAAATACGCCTTCGATTCACTTTATACCACAACAAAATATATTGCACGTCAATACCCCAATAAAAACCGCTTTGCCATTGAAGGACTTTACAAATCATCGTCAGGGACCGATATTTCACTTGGAGCAATGAACGTGCCTCAGGGCTCGGTAAAGGTAATGGCTGGCGGAGTACCCCTACGCGAAAACGTGGATTATACAGTAGATTATACTCTTGGACGAGTAAAAATTATTAATGAAGGAATCCTGAATTCGGGGACACCAATTAATATTTCGCTGGAAAGTCAAAACATGTTTAACATTCAAACAAAAACTCTTTTGGGAGCCCATGTTGATTATGATTTTAGCCCTGATCTAAAATTGGGTGCAACCATAATGAATCTAACAGAGCGACCACTTACTCAAAAGGTTAACACTGGTGACGAGCCCATTTCAAATACCATTTGGGGATTGGATGGTAGTTACCAAAAAGAATCGCGATGGCTTACAAAAATGGTGGACCTAATTCCAGGAATTAACACCAAAGTTCCATCCATGGTGAATATTACAGGAGAATTTGCCCAGATGATTCCAGGACACCCAAAAGCAATCGGAAAAGGCGGGGTATCCTATATCGACGACTTTGAAGGAAGCACTTCAGAAATCGACCTATTGAATGTGGGACAATGGTTTTTGGCAAGTACTCCTCGCGGACAAACTGCTGCAAATATGTTTCCCGAAGGCTCGCTCGACACATCACTTATGATTGGCTACAATAGAGCAAAAATATCATGGTACAAAATAGACCAGCTATTCGTACGAAACAACAACCTTACCCCAACACATATAAAAAATGATAAGGATGCTCAGTCAAACCACTATGTACGTGAGATTTACGAACGAGAAGTTTTTCCAAATAAAGAAACAAATGGTAATGTAGCTACCAGTTTACCCGTGCTCAACTTGGCCTATTATCCAAGCGAACGAGGCCAGTACAACTTTGATGTGGAGCCCACAGCCTATTCTGCCGGAATTAATTTGGATGGTAGTTTGGCCAATCCAAAATCGCGTTGGGC
Source organism: Bacteroidales bacterium (assembly GCA_023146135.1). GTDB lineage: Bacteria > Bacteroidota > Bacteroidia > Bacteroidales > UBA1556 > UBA6267. Next base: position 6,611 of record JAGLCR010000050.1, on the reverse strand, counting down.
AGGTATTATGCGTAAGATAGAGTCTACCGATTTTCAAGCCACAAACATCGAGTATATCGAGTTTTGGATGATGGACCCCTTTATCGACCCAGATGGTGCTGGACCTTCAAATGGACTTCAAAATGGTGGAGATTTATACTTCAACCTGGGAGACGTTTCGGAAGATGTACTGCGAGATGGTCGAAAGTCATACGAAAATGGACTACCAACTTCTACCACAGTGATCAATGTTGATACTACTATTTGGGGACGAGTACCCACCTTACAATCCATGACCAACTCTTTTGACAATAACCCCACTTCCAGAGCTTTTCAAGATGTGGGTTACGATGGTTTGGGTGATAATGACGAACGGCTGTTTTACCAGCAATCGTACCTCGATCGTATTATCAACTTATACGGAGTAGGTTCGCAGGCCTATACCAATGCTAATAACGATCCTGCAGCCGATAATTACCATTATTACCGTGGAACCGATTACGACAATCAACAATTGAGTATCTTAGACCGATACAAACTTTATAATGGTGTGGAAGGCAACTCACCTACTGCCCAACAAAGTCCAGAGAGCTACCCTACTTCGTCCACCAACATTCCCAATGTGGAAGATATAAATAATGATAATACCCTAAGTGAAGAAGAGCGCTATTATCAGTACCATGTGCGTATCGACAAAAACAAGATGGTGCAAGGAGAAAACTTTATCACTGATATTTATTCGGCACCAGTAAATCTAAAAAATGGTTCATCAACCAACGTAAAATGGTATCAATTTCGTATTCCTATTACTGAGTTTGAACAACGAATTGGTCAAATTCAAGACTTCAATTCCATTCGTTTTATGCGTATGTATATGAAGAATTTTGATGAGGATGCAGTACTTCGCTTTGCCACTTTGGGATTGGTACAAAACACATGGCGTAAATATACCGACGAGCTTTTGGATCCGGGAGATTATATTCCCAGCGGATCAGGAAATACCTCTTTTGATGTTACCAGTGTAAATATTGAAGAAAATGGACGCCGCCAGCCGGTACCTTATAAATTACCTCCTGATATAGAACAAGAAATAAACTATGCATCAACTAATTACCAAAAACTTAATGAGCAGTCGATCGTACTTAAAGTTTGCGACCTTATAGATGGTGATGCACGGGCGGCCTACAAAACCACCGACTTTGATTTTCGTAGATATAAGAAACTAAAAATGTTTATCCATGCGGAGCAAGCATATCAAAATAAGCCTATTGCCAATGGCGATTTGCACTTTTTTATCCGTTTAGGAACCGACTTTACTCAAAACTACTACGAATACGACATTCCGTTATACCTAACACCATGGGGATCGCAAGATGCTGCCGACATTTGGCCCTCAGCCAACGAAATAGACCTTGCCCTACAAAAGCTACTCGATGCCAAGCAAGCGCGTAACCTAATTATTCGTAACAACCCCACTACCAACGTAAGCTACCTAATGCCTTACCACCAAATGGATGGAAGTGCCCGCATTACCATTATGGGAACGCCCACTTTGAGCTCAGTAAAAACCATTATGATAGGAATTCGTAATCCTAAAGCAAAACCGGGAAGCGCCCAGGATGATGGTTTGGCAAAATGCGTGGAAGTTTGGGCCAATGAGATGCGCGTAACCGATTTTGATGAAAATGGAGGATGGGCAGCTAATACTACCATTTCAGCCGACCTTGCCGACTTCGGTAATATTGTGCTAGCAGGTAATATAAGCACAGCAGGTTTTGGAACTATAGAGCAAAAAGTAAACGAACGTCAGCAAGAAACAATCTATGGCTATGGTTTTGCTACCAACTTAGAAATGGGAAAATTCTTTTCAGAAAAAGTGGCCATGCGTATTCCTGTTCACTATGATGTTTCGGAAACATTTGAAACACCGGAGTACAACCCCTTAAACCCCGATATAAAATATAAAGACGACCTTTCCACATTCAAAGACCCTGCACACCGCGACTCGATTCGAAAAATATCACAAGATTATACCAAGCGTACTAGTTTTAATATTGTGAACATGAAAAAAATGCGCACGGGAACCACCAAAAAACCCAAGCTTTACGATATCGAAAATTTTGATGTGTCCTACCAATATTCATCACAATTTCATCGTAATATCGACATCGAGTACGATAGTCGTAAAACCTATAAGGGAGGATTTGGATATTCCTATACCAGCATTCCAAAAAATTTCAAGCCATTTGGAAAATCAAAGTTTTTGCGCAAGCATAAGTCATTAAGTTTAATACGCGATTTTAATTTCTATCTACTACCAAAACAGCTAGGCTTTCGTACCGATTTGGATCGTAAGTATAATGAAAGCATGATGCGTAAAAAAACCAAGGCCCTAATTATTATCGAGCCTACCTATGTAAAAACTTTTGAGTGGAATCGAAACTATGACCTAAGATGGGATTTGGCACGCTCGCTAAAATTAGATTATAAAGCCATGGTAATGGCACGCGTAGAGGAGCCCGCTGGTGTAGTTGACAAAAGTTCGCCCACATGGGACAATTATCGAGATACTATTTGGAGAAGTATTGGAGGCTTTGGTACTATGAACAACTTTAACCAAAGTTATAATGTATCGTGGACCGTGCCAATAAATAAAATACCTATTTTGAATTGGGTAACAACCACAGCCCGTTACGGGGGAACCTACCGATGGATGGCCGCACCGCGAGCAACTCCCTTTTTAGGAAATACCATTGAAAACTCCAATAAGATTCAGCTTAATGCATCAGGTAACATGACCCTTTTATACAATAAGGTGAAGTACTTAAAGAAGCTGAATAGCAAAAATAGACAACAGGGAAGAAGCATGCAAGGTGGTAGGCTTAATTTGCCACCGGCTGGAGGAAATGATGTGGATAGTACCAAACTAAAAAAGAATTGGGGTAAGATTATTTTCGACGAGTCACTAAAAGTGCTCATGATGGTAAAGAACGTGAGCATATCCTATAATGAGGCCAACGGAACACTTCTACCTGGTTTTAACCAGTCGCCAACGGCACTGGGAATGGACCTTAATAGTGGTGCACCAGGTTGGGATTTTGTTTTTGGGTCGCAGGTAAATATTGCTAAACGAGCTTCAGAAAATGGTTGGATCTCGGAAAGCAATTTGCTTAATACTGCCACCATTGTAAAGAAAAGTACCAATCTTAATGGCCGAATTTCCATTGAGCCCATACGAAGCCTTAAAGTAGAGCTTACCTTCTTGCGTACATACACAAATGTACACCAAGAGTATTGGCGATACGATACTCTTAGTAAGGAATATAACGCATTTTCGCCCACCCAAGCGGGAGCATTTTCCATATCTACTATTTCGTGGAAAACAGCCTGGGCCAAGGATGACGAAAAGACCTATGTAAATGAAAATTTTGAGAACTTTAAGTCAAATCTACTCATCGTAGCCGAGCGTCTTGCAAACGAAAATGGAAACTGGTTGGCAAACCCTTTATATGTAACAGATTCGCTTACCAATGGAGTTTCGTACCCCGATGGCTACACCAATACCAATAGAGAGGTAATGACCTATTCCTTTTTATCGGCTTATACTGGTCAAAGTGCAAGTACTGTTCCTCTAACACCTTTTCCCACTATCCCCAAACCAAATTGGCGTATTACTTTCAATGGATTAACAGGGATCGATTTTTTCAGACAATACTTCAAAACAATCACCATTAGTCACTCTTACCGATCCATATACTCGGTTGGAAATTATACAAGTAATCTTCTTTACCAAGAAGATGCCAATGGTTTTGACATAATTCGTGACGAGCTAAAGCGAAACTACCTTCCTCAATACGATATGAATATGATTACTTTAAGTGAGCAGTTTAGCCCACTTATTAATATCGATATGACATGGCAAAATAGTTTGATTACCAAATTTGCCATTCGTCAAACTCGAAATATATCCATGAGTTTTGCCAACAACCAGATTACTGAAATGAGTTCCGATGAACTGATTATTGGTACAGGATACCGCTTCAAAGAAGTACCCCTTAAATTAAAATTTGGCGGTAGCCGTAAGACTTTTAAAAGTGATATTAATGTGAAACTGGACTTCTCTATTCGTAAGAATAAAACCGTATTGCGTAAACTGATTGAGAATATAGATCAAATATCGCAAGGTCAAAGCATTATGTCCATCAACTTTTCGGTAGATTATCAATTTAGCCGAAGCCTAACTTTCCGTGCTTTCTACGACCAAGTAGTAAACAACCCATTTGTATCTTCACAATTCCCATCTTCCAATATCAATGCAGGTATTAGCTTACGATTTAGCCTAGCACAATAGTAAGAATATAACCACTTGAACATCCTGTTTTTAGTATAAAAAGCATTGTTATATTCACAGCTTTTATTATCTTTACGTCACTAATTATCCATTTATAAATGCTTAAAAAAAAGTAAACGGATATAGATTTGAATACTAGTATAATACAATAAATTAGTAATTATGGATATAATGGAAATAACATGACTAGTCATTATATCCACTCGTTAGAGCTAATTAGGGTACGGTAAAGGGACATAGTTTACTCTTTTTTATATAAGAATTGGAAAAAATAAACAATATGAAAATATCAATCTCAAAAAGATGGAGACATTTAGGACTTTTTTGTTTGATAAAAATTATTGAGAGTACATTTGTTTATTGGATATTTAGGGATTCAGATTTTACTTCTCCAACACCAACAACAGACTGGATCATAATATTTGTTGAAGATGTTGTATTTACATCATTTTTAGTATGGTTAATGATTTATTCATATAAAGCAGATGATGTACTGAAATTCAAAGAAAAATTATTACTAGTGCTGGGTCTTTTATTTGTGAATTATTTTTGGTCGGAATTTATGAACTATTATAATATTTTTGATAGAATTATTACTGAATCTGATTTAATTACCGGAGCAAAAAAGTATTTCAATACACAAGTTCTTATGTTAATAATTAGTCTACCTATAATTGGATTTACTAAATCAAAATTAAAAAAGAACTAGCTCTAACAAAAGATATAAAAAATAGGCGGTTAGGTGCAGGAATTGAGTAGATTAGCTTTCTCAAAAGAATGGTGGAATTGGAAAATTAAAGAGTTCTTTTTCGCTTACATTTCATATACTCATCGTTAGCAACAACCTAAAAAAATGAAAAAAAGCAGAAAATATATTATAGGAATCATAATATTCCTAATTGTTGGATATTTTATTGCCGACAGTATTCTATTTAATGGAATTAAGCCGAGAGCCATAAATGAAAATGGTTTTCAGGCAAATTATTTTGTAAAAACTGATACAAAGAGAAAAGCAGCAATAGTTTTGATAGGTGGTGGACAATGGGGAGATTATTGGGGGCAACAATTTGCGAATAAAGGATTTAGTGGTTTATCATTACCATATACTCGAAAAGAAGGTTTACCAAAATTGCCCGAAGAAATTAATTTAGAATATTTTAAAAAAGCTTTGGAATGGTTGGCAAATCAGCCAGAAGTTGACCCGGATAAAATGATTGTTATGGGAGCATCAAGAAATGCTGAATTATCATTAGTGATTGCTTCTATTTTTCCTAAACTCGTTAGAGGTGTTATAGCTTATGCGCCAAGTTCGGTTTCTTGGTCAAATACCGTTCTACCATATAACTCAGATGACTTAAAACCCAGTTGGAAATACCAAGGAGTTGATATTCCATACGTACCAATGGATAAAATTTTGGGAAACGACTCAAATAAAATCGAAACTTTAGAATATTGGAAAAGTGGGTTGACAAAAACTGATTATGTAACTCAAGCAACAATTAAGGTAGAAAAAATAAATGGCCCAATTTTACTTTTTTCTGGTAAGGATGATATGGTTTGGCCATCTTCATTAATGGCGGATATGATAGAACAAAGAATAAAAGAAAGCAACTTTAAATACTCATTTCAAAACATAAAATATGAAAAAGCTGGACACTTAATTTCAAGTAATCCAGAATCAAATTCAGATTTTAGAACAGGGAAAATTAACATTAATGGTAAAGACTATGAATTTGGATATGGTGGAACCAATGAAGGAGATTATAAAGCAAAACAAGATGCAAAAATAAGATTGATGGAATTTATGGAGAAATTATAAAAGAGGCAGTTGCTAATCGAGTAGACGGCTCCGCCAGTAAATACTGACAGAGTGCGCCTCTCATCCGTCAGCTGACGGATACGGATCCCGTCTGCCTATCGTCAGACAAGGTATACAGCGAATCTCTAAATCATAGGAAATAAGGAGTTTTTATAATCAGCAACGGAAACCTTTTGATATAAACTAAACAATGACACATAAGCTCTTTTCCTGAGGCGTTCCAATGTGATGCTTGTTCTAAGAAGAGGACTTTACTATAGTATTAATTATTAATTCGGTGATAGAACAGGCTTCGCTGGAGGGCAACTTCCAGGGCAGACGCATCTTATTTTTAGCTGAAATTTATTATTTGATTCTATTTTCGCTACCAATATGTATAACATATTGTTGTATAATAATATAGCATTTCTTTTTGACACTAATTTCTTTAATTATTTCAATGTTTCCATAGGAAAACATTGA
>JAGLCR010000005.1 GCA_023146135.1 Bacteroidales bacterium | reverse complement strand
CTACCGAACACACTCCATCACCATAAACTTAGGACTATCAACCATAACGTTTACTTGACTAAATATTCGTTTAAGCAAGGAATTATAGCGTAAATGTCGATTAAAGACCAAAATAAAACGTCCATTAGGTTTTAATACCGTATAAGCCTGCTCAAAGAAGTCCATAGTTATCTCAGTATTGATTTCGTAATCGAAATGAAAAGGCGGGTTACTCACGACCAAATCAAAAGTTTTATCCTCAAAATCTTCCAAGTCATCTGTATAATGAAAGTGTGCTTCTTTTGATGGTAAGTTAAGTTTGGAAGATTCTACCGCAAGGAATGAATCATCCATAAGGTGCAATTTAGGCTCTTGCCAGTTGTTTTGCTTATACTTATCTTGTATAGCGACAGCTATTACTCCATTACCAGAGCCTAAATCCAAAATACTTTGTTCACTTTCCTTAAGTTTGATATTGTCCAAAAGAAATTGCGTAGCATAATCCACATTATTTGCGGAAAACACTCCAGGGTATTGCTGGATATCTATATTCGTATTTAATTTGAGTGAACTAAGAAATGAAATGTCCGCTACTTTCTTAGGTTTCTTTAATATTAGTAATCTCGACTTTTTCCAAGCCAAACTTTGCTCCACCACTTCAAAAAATTCCTCAGCAATCTTTAGCAATTGCTTGCTAAAATACTTGGTCATAAAAGTACAAACAACTACGGTATCATTATGGCTCGCCTCATTAATCTGGTTCAAATATAAACGGAATAGATCAACAGATTTTGGAACTTTAACTAGGGCTAAATCTAATTTTGTAGGAAATGAATCCAATGGTGATAGTAAGTGTGTTTCGTCTACTTGTATTGTATTGTTTTCAAAATTCATTCGCAAAGCCTTCTCCTGACTCTTAAAGGCAATCACTGAATAGGGTTTCCAATCACTAAGATGACAAGCTAAATAGCCAAAACGATCGTTTACTAAAGCTAGATTGCCTTTCGGAATATCCGACTCTTTTAAATAGTTCAACAAATAATCATCTGCCGTAGAAGAAACTTGCAGTGATTTATTTTTGGTTTCTGGGTAGCGTGTTATTTTTAGCATAGTGTAGTATATGGAACACGGATTACGCGGATGAAGCGGATAAACACAGAAAATTTGTGTAAATCAGTTAAATCTGTGTCATCAGTGTTCTATTATTAAAACTGTATTTTCAACTTTTCTCGAATAAGACCACTCAAATCAGCAATAGCCACACGCTCTTGCAACATAGTATCTCTATCGCGAATGGTAACCGTATTATCTTCCAAAGTTTGATGGTCGATGGTAATACAATAAGGTGTTCCGATGGCATCTTGACGACGATATCGTTTGCCAATAGCATCTTTCTCATCGTAAGCGCAGTTATAATCGAGTTTTAATTCGTTCATAATTTCCCGAGCCTTTTCAGGTAATCCATCTTTCTTGGTCAATGGAAGAACTGTAGCTTTGGTTGGAGCCAATACGGGTGGAATATTAAGTACCACGCGAGTACTGCCATCTTCCAATTTCTCCTCATTATATGCCTGACTTAAAATGGTTAAGAACATACGGTCCAAACCAATGGAGGTTTCAATTACGTAAGGAACATAGCTTTTATTCAATTCAGGATCGAAGTATTGTAACTTCTTGCCTGAGTGCTCCATATGAGCTGATAAATCAAAATCGGTACGAGAGTGAATCCCCTCTAGCTCTTTGAACCCAAATGGAAATTCGAATTCAATATCAGAAGCGGCATTGGCATAATGCGCTAGCTTTTCATGATCGTGGAAGCGATATTTCTCCGCAGGCATGCCCAAGGCTTGATGCCAAGCAATACGTTTTGCTTTCCAATGCTCAAACCATTTTAGCTCGTCTCCTGGACGAACAAAGAATTGCATTTCCATTTGCTCAAATTCACGCATGCGGAAGATAAACTGACGGGCAACAATCTCATTACGAAATGCTTTACCGATTTGTGCAATCCCAAAAGGGATTTTCATTCGGCCTGTTTTCTGTACGTTTAGGTAATTCACAAAAATTCCTTGTGCAGTTTCAGGGCGTAGATAAATGGTATTAGCTTCTTCACTTACCGAACCCATTTGAGTATTGAACATCAAATCGAATTGGCGCACATCGGTCCAGTTTTTCGAGCCCGACATGGGGCAGCCAATTTCCAAATCTTCAATCAATTCTTTAATAGCAGTCAAATCCTCAGCATCCATAGCGCCATAAAGTCGCTTACTGATTTCATCCATCTTGGCTTGGCGTTCTTTCACACGACCATTGGTAGCGCGAAACTCCGTTTCATCAAAAGCATCGCCAAAACGTTTGCGGGCTTTGTCCACATCCTTCTTGATTTTGCCTTCAATCTTGGCCATAAAATCTTCCACCAATACATCGGCACGATAGCGTTTCTTGGAATCCTTATTATCAATCATGGGATCGTTGAAAGCACCAACATGACCGGAGGCCTTCCACACTGTTGGGTGCATAAAAATTGCACTGTCGATGCCCACTATATTTTCATTCATCTGAACCATGGATTTCCACCAATAGCTCTTGATATTGTTCTTTAATTCCACACCATTTTGTGCATAATCATATACTGCACTCAGTCCGTCGTATATCTCGCTCGACTGAAAAATAAACCCATACTCTTTGGAGTGGGCTATTATTTTTTTGAATAAATCTTCCTTATTTGCCATGCGGCAAAAGTATGTGATTTTTCGCTTCGCTCACAATGTGTTTTAATGCGAATTTTCTTAAGCCTCAGCGCGCCTTTATGATAGATAATATTGGTGTGGAAATAGAGATGGAACGCGATAGAATCGCGCACCAGCGCGTGGGTGGTCCCTGGGCCTGTCGTCAAAGGGCGGTCTCTGAGCTTGTCGAGGGTGGTCCCTGAGCTTGTCGAAGGGCAAAGTGACTTCGACAAGCTCAGCCACCAGCAAGAAGAGGCCTATTAGCGCTAGAACCCGCGCTATTCATGATGGGAACACTATATTTTGCACGGTTTTCGAGGAGACGTAAAGTCCAGAAAAATAGGGGTGATACTTAAAAAGAGTAAGTTTTGCGATTCAATTCGCAAATTATCTAGATAATTTGCGAATTGAATCGCAAAATAACCTATATTTGTCAATGAATAAATTTCAATACGATGATTAATCGAATTTTATATGATGAAATCCAAAAGAATATAGGTTTGAAAAAATCAATTATACTTTTTGGTGCTAGACAAACTGGAAAAACTACCTTATTACAAGAGCTATTTTCTGATAAGAAAAATGTGCTTTGGTTGAATGGGGATGATTTGGATACGCATAAGATATTTGAAAGCACTTCTGCAACACGTTTAAAAGCAAATTTTGCAAATTATAAATATATCATTGTCGATGAAGCTCAACGGATTGAGAATATAGGACTTAAATTTAAGCTTATAACAGATCAGATGCCAGGTGTTCAATTGATTGCTACGGGTTCGTCTGCTTTTGAGTTAGCAAATATGATAAACGAACCACTTACTGGACGAAAGTTAGAGTTTAATATATTTCCAATTTCATTTGAAGAAATGGTAATACAGCATGGATTTATTGAGGAGAACCGTTTACTTCCTCATCGATTGGTTTTCGGTTATTATCCAGAGGTTGTAACATCGCCAGGCAATGGAAAAGAAGTTCTTAAACAGATTTCGGACAGTTACTTATATAAAGATATATTGCAATGGGATAAGATTAAAAAATCTGATAAGTTACTTAAACTGTTGCAGGCATTGGCTTATCAACTTGGCAGTGAAGTTTCGTATAATGAGTTGAGTAAAACGGTAGGTTTGGATAATCAAACCATTGAAAAATATATTCAATTACTTGAACAGGTCTTTATCATTTTCAGACTACCTTCTTTTAGTCGTAATCACAGGAAAGAATTGACAAAAAGTCGCAAAATATACTTTTATGATAATGGAATACGAAATGCATTAATTGCTGACTTTCGGCTTCTTGAAATGCGAACTGACATCGGTGCCCTTTGGGAGAATTTTCTAATAAGTGAGCGCTTAAAGCTCATTAATTACAAAAATATTTGGACAAATACTTATTTTTGGCGCACGCAGAATCAACAGGAAATTGACTATTTGGAAGAAATGGATGGAACGCTATACGCATACGAATTTAAGTGGAATGCAAGCAAAAATCCAAAGCTTCCCAAGACATTTAGTCGTACCTATCCCAATCATGAGTTCAAGGTGATTAGCCCTGATAATTATGAGGAGTTTATTATGAAAAGTGAAGGGAGATAAATATGAGAACAGCAAAGGTATTAACATGCGATAATCATGCGGAAGCTCATATAATGCAAGGACGTTTGGAAAATGAAGGTATTGCTTGTTTTTTAACCAATGAATTATCCACCACCATATTGCCGCAATTTAATAATATGATGGGCTCAGGTATTCAGTTATTAGTACGGGAGGAGGATCTTGAAAAGGCAAGAATCATTCTAAAAGATGTTATTGAGCCTGACAATGAAGATCTTGTTTGTCCAAATTGTGGCTCAACAAATATCCGTTTAGGAATGGGAAAAGGAAAGTTTATTAAGCTGCTGAATATCTTTATTGCTGTATTTATGATTATACCCATGGGAAATCTTAAACCCAAATACTATTGTAAAGATTGTAAAACAGAGATAAGATAATAGCTAATACGCGAATACCACATCTATTAGAGCATTAGTGGTTACCTGTCGTTGGGTGGTCCCTGAGCATGTCGAAGGATGGTTCCTGAGCTTGTCAAAGGATGATTCCTGAGCCTGTCGAAGGATTAATCCATCTTCAAAACCGCCAAGAATGCCGACTGTGGCACTTCCACATTTCCTACTTGGCGCATACGTTTTTTACCTTTTTTCTGCTTTTCAAGTAGCTTACGCTTACGGGTGATATCACCACCATAACATTTAGCAGTCACATCTTTACGAACAGCTTTAACGGTTTCACGAGAAATAATTTTTGATCCAATGGCAGCTTGTATTGCAATATCAAACTGTTGACGTGGAATCAATTCTTTAAGCTTTACACAGATTTTTTTACCAAACTCATAGGCATTGTCCTGATGAATTAAGGTGCTTAGTGCATCCACATAATCTCCGTTCAACAGAATCTCCAAACGTACCAATTTGGCTGGTTGGTAACCATTCAAATGATAATCGAAAGAGGCGTACCCCTTTGATATACTTTTTAATCGATCGTAAAAATCGAATACAATTTCGCCCAAAGGCATATCAAAAGACAATTCTACACGGTTACTAGTTAGGTAAATAGTATTTTTCAAAATGCCACGCTTATCCAAACACAATTTCATCACTTGACCAATAAAATCAGCTTTAAGAATTACTTGTGCTAGAATGTATGGTTCTTCAATATGTTCAATTTGTGACAAATCGGGTAAGCCAGAAGGGTTATAAACATCTAAAATTCCTTCTCGACGTGTATGCACTTTATAGCTAACGTTGGGCACAGTGGTGATTACATTCATATCAAACTCCCGTTCCAAGCGCTCTTGAATAATCTCCATATGGAGCAGTCCAAGAAATCCGCATCGGAATCCAAAACCCAATGCAGCTGATGATTCGGGCTCGTAAGTAAGGGAAGCGTCGTTCAGTTGCAGTTTCTCCATTGAGGCGCGTAGGTCTTCGTAGTCTTCAGCATCCACAGGATAAACGCCTGCAAATACCATGGGTTTCACATCTTCGAAACCCGTAATTGCTTCTTGGGTAGGATTAGCTACATGCGTAATGGTATCGCCCACTTTTACTTCAGACGAAGCTTTAATTCCTGAGATGATATAACCCACATCACCAGCAGCCAACATCTTGCGAGGCTCTTGCTCTAAACGTAAAACCCCAATTTCATCCGCTTTATATTCTTTTTCGGTATGAATAAACTTAACGATATCATTTTTACGAATGGTGCCATTCAATATCTTAAAATATCCAATAATTCCTCGGAACGAATTGTATACAGAATCAAAAATCAATGCTTGCAAAGGCTCATTAGGATCCCCTTTAGGAGCAGGAACTTTGTCAATAATAGCATCCAATATTTTGTCTACACCATAACCTGTTTTTCCACTAGCTTCAATGATATCTTCCTCATCGCAACCAAGCATATCCACAATTTGATCGGTAACTTCCAAAGGCATAGCGTTGGGAAGGTCCATTTTATTCATCACGGGAATAATCTCCAAATCATTATCAATGGCAAGATATAAATTGGAGATGGTTTGTGCCTGAATACCTTGTGTGGAATCAACAATAAGCAATGCACCTTCACAGGCAGCAATTGAACGAGAAACCTCGTAAGAGAAATCCACGTGTCCAGGAGTGTCAATTAAATTTAGAACATATTTTTCGCCATTGCGTTCAAAATCCATTTGAATGGCATGACTTTTAATAGTAATTCCGCGCTCACGCTCCAGCTCCATATCATCGAGTACCTGAGCTTGGGCATCGCGCTCCGATACCGTTTCAGTATACTCTAATAATCTGTCGGCCAACGTACTTTTGCCGTGGTCGATGTGTGCTATGATGCAAAAATTTCGTATATTCTTCATTCAAATTTCCAATTTAATTCCAAGAAATTCAAGGCTCTTAGAACTTGCAAAAATACAGATTTTCGGGTTTTGTTTTACAATATCTTTTTCATGCTGAATTAGCTATTTTTATTGCAACCTAATTTTCATTTTAACAATTTGTTATATATTTGAGGCTGTATTTAACTTAAGCATACTGCTATGAAATTTCTTAAAAGACTCTTTTGGCCACTACTCTATCTTATCTTAGCCATTATATTTATTGTAGTTGTTCGAGCATTGGATTCTCGATCATTGCCTGATCTAAAATCCTGGCACAATACCTCTATGGATAAGGAGCTGTTAATTTCTAGGGATTATCAAGATATAGATTCCTATTTGAAAGATGAGGATGTGTATATTAGAGCAATGTTTGCTAAGGTTTCGGAAAAAGCTACCGGTAAATTTAATAGATATAATCCTGAGAGTAAGTCCTACCCTTTATTTAAAGACGATAATTTGAATGCTTCATTTATTGCTGATCCAGGTGTTAAACAAACCAAAGGAGTTATTTTATTACTCCATGGCCTAACAGACTCTCCTTATCATATGCGTGCCTTGAGTGAGGTTTTCAAAAAGGAGGGTTTTTATGTTTTGGCACTACGCTTGCCTGGTCATGGCACCCTACCATCGGGCTTATTGAATGTTACATGGCAGCAGTGGCAAAAAGCATCCGACTGGGGCGCTTTACAATTAAATAAGATTGCAAAAGAAAGGGGTGATGTACCTCTTTATATGGGAGGGTTTTCTACTGGAGGAGCATTAATTTTAAACTATTCGTTAAGAGCTTTAGACAATAGTGATTTGCGAATTCCTGACAAGCTATTTATGTTCTCGCCAGCCATTGGTGTTTCTAAAATGGGCGCTTTATCTGCTTGGCATAAGTCGCTAAGCTGGATGAATTACTTTAAAAAATTTCGATGGTTAGATGTACTGCCCGAATACGATCCTGCGAAGTATAATTCATTTTCAAAGAATGCTGGTCGTCAGGTGTATTTGCTGACATTGGAAAATAAAGAGTTGACAAAAAGAGTAGCGGAAGCTAAACGCCAGAATGAAGTGCCTGCTATAATTTCCTTTCAGTCTTTAGTAGATGCTACGGTTATCCCTCTAGATTTATTAGAAATGTATCAAGAGATTGGTACTTCAAAGGATGAGCTTTTTGTATATGGTATTAACAGGGTGTATAAGGATTTTATTGAAAAGAGTGTTCTTGAAATTAATCCACGTGAGATTACCTTTGAGCAGGAAGATAAGCCTGTATTGCATATGCTGATAAACAATTTGGTATTTGATAGTATTCAAGGTCCTATTGCCTGTGGAATTTATGAAAAAACTTCCAATGACAGCTTGATTGACGTATATCCAAATCACCATAGTTATTGGCCTTTGGAATTTTTTGCCATGTCCCATGTGGCGGTGCCCATTGCTCCGGATAACGCAGCCTATGGAGCTTTTTCTGTAATGGGTAGGCTAAGTGTAAAAGGAGAACGAGATGTGCTTTTGGTTCCTTCCGACGATATTATGCGTATTCGTTACAATCCATTCTTTGACTTGATGAGTCGTGAGATACATGATTTTATTATAAAATGACATAAGTAAATTTAAGTTAGTTTAGTTTATCCCGAATTATTTAATAGGGCAATTATAAAATTGTTGCTCTTTCATTTTTGTCAAATATAGAAGCATTCTAAATAAATTATCGCCCATTTTTTATTAAAAAACAGTTTTTTTAATTACTATCTATTCAGTCCTTTAATAGAAGTGATGACATGCATAGTTGTAATTGGTGTTTTTATACTTGATGTTAGGTGCTTTTAAAACTGAGATATCTCAATAGCCTTAAACAGCCCTCCGACCTTGATTTATATATATTTGCACACTAACATAAATACTAAATATTTACAATATGCAATCTCCATCCTTTTCAATAGGTAAATTCCTGTACAACTGGCTGTTAATGTTTGTGGTTTGGTTTGGATTTACCTCATCATTGGCCCCAGAAGAATTACTCACAGGGGTTTTAGTTAGCTTTATCGTATCCTTAATGACGATAGGTATTTTTAGATGTTGTTCATTAGACATTTTCTTACCCCAAAAATTGTTTTACATCTTTAAATACATCTTTGTATTTATTGTTGCCTTGTTTAAATCTAACTTGGATGTGGCGCGTAGAGTATTAAGTCCATCATTGCCAATAAATCCTGGGATAGTTGAGTTTGACACTAAGCTCACCAATGAGTTTGCAAAAATGGTTTTGGCCAATAGTATTACACTCACACCTGGAACCTTGTCAATCGATTTAGTAGATAATCGTTTTTATATTCACTGGATTGACGTTCAGTCAGAAGATCCTGAAGAGGCACATCGCTTGATTGCCAAAAATTTTGAAGATATTTTATTAAAGATATTTAAATAGTAAAACTATGGAAATTGTAATTTATATCGCATTTAGTTTGATAATGTTGGGTTTAATACTTGGCGTTGTCCGTTTTGTGAAAGGTCCTACGGCAGCCGATCGAGCTGTTGCTTTGGACACCATGTCAATCATTGCCACAGCCGCATTTGCGTTAATGGCATTGGTTTTCGAACGATTTATTTATATTGATGTAGCTCTTATTTATGCCGTGCTTGGTTTTATTGGTATGATAGTAATAGCGAGATATTTGGAGGGCGCACTATAATGGAAATATTAATGTATATCGGTTACGGATTAGTACTGCTTGGAAGTATCTTCCTTTTTCTAGGGTCTTTGGGGATTTATCGTATGCCTGACGTTTATAACCGTCTTCAGGCTGGTACTAAAGCGACTACCTTAGGTGCTATGAGTTTGATTTTAGGTGTGGGTTTTATTGAGCCCGAATGGTTAATAAAAACACTTTTTATTGTGATTTTTATAGCCATTGCAAATCCCTTGAGTTCACATGCTTTAGCTCGTGCGGCATATCGCGCAAACCTAACACCTTTTATGAAAAAGAAAATGGATGCCTATAAAAGTGAGTTTCACCAAGAAAAGAAGGAGGATTAGATTATGATGTTTGAAGCAATTGTAATAATTATACTAGCTGTTATTTTGCTTGCTGCTGCTGTTTATGCAGTAATGCAAAAAGACTTGCTCTATGCTGTTATTGCCACTGGGGTAATCAGTTTGATATTATCTGTTTTCTTCTTTATTATGCAAGCACCTGATGTGGCTCTTACAGAGGCTGCTATTGGTATTGCCTTAACAACTATTGTGTTTATTATTACAATTCGCAATACCAGTCGTAGAGAAGATGAGGTTCCTATGGATCACGAGCCTGATAGAAACGAGAACGATAATTAAGCCGTCAAAAGAGAAAAGATATGAAGAAATTATTAGTTTTATTGCTCTTGGCTGTTGTAGGTTATTCGCTTATAACTGCAATGATGGGCGTTAAGTTTGGTGAAAATCGCTTGGGGGATCCTCAAGATGAAAAAACCGTGAGTGCCTACTACCTTAATAATACCACCCAAAAATTATCTGTATCCAACGTGATTACTGCAATTGTGGTAAACTATCGTGGATTGGATACGCTGGGCGAAGTAAGTGTACTGTTTTTGGCATCATTAGGATTAGGAAGCATATTATATCGCAAGCATAAAGAGGGCGAAGAGGAAGTGGCCATATTGAAGCCTTCTTCACAGCTTTTACAGGCGGGCTCAAAGCTTATATTTCCTGCTATTTTAATGTTAGGAGCATATGTATTTATACATGGTCACCTCACGCCTGGTGGAGGTTTTCAAGGGGGAGCCATTATTGCAACAGGCTTCTTACTGATGATGATGGCTTATCAAGATTATAGGGTTAGTCATAGTGTTTTGGTTTGGGTTGAATCCTTGGCTGGAATTACTTTTGCCGGTATCGGTATGTGGGGTTTGCTTCTTGGAAATACATTCCTCGAGAACTTCCTTCCTATTGGAACCTTGAATAATCTTTTCTCAGGAGGTATCATACCTATTATATATATAGCCGTAGGTTTTAAAGTAGCCGCCGAGCTTACTGGAGTTTTAGACACATTGTTGAACATTAAAGATAAACACTAAAATGGACTTGGATTATAATCAAATAATGAGCATAGGGGTTTATGGTTCCGCCATTGGACTAATTTTGATTGGTCTTTATGCGGTGCTCATAAAAAAACACCTTACCAAAATCGTAATTGGGCTTTCCATTATTGACGCCGGGATACATCTATTGTTTATCGCAATCGGCTATATTAAAGGAGGAACAGCCCCTATTTTTTCACCAGCAGGAGAAAAAATAGTAGCAAATGGAGGCGTAATGGTCGATCCCGTGCCACAAGCATTGGTGCTAACTGCCATCGTTATCGGATTTGCCGTAACTGCTGTAGCTTTATCGCTAGTGATTCGCCTTTACAGACATCATCAAACAGCTCGTATTGACCAAATAAAATCATTGAAATGGTAGTAAGTCCGGTACATTTTATCGCAGTGCCCCTTTTGGCGGCCTTCCTAATTCCTTTGCTCGCAAAGGTTAGCAAAGAATTAGTGAGAATTGTTCCTGGTTTAGTAATCGGGTATCTTTCGGTTGTTTCTGTTATTCTAATGACGCAAGTTGTTAATACAGGTCAACCCATTATCGAAGTTATCGGTGGCTGGAGTCCTCCTTTTGGAATTAATCTGGTCTTCTCCGCTTTCACTGGCTTTTTGGTAAGCTTAATGACATTTATGGCTTTCCTTATTTGGATTTATAGCTATCGCTTTAAAAAGATTGATGATGCTCCTGCACAAAAATACTTCATCTTATTTATGATGTTGGTAACGGGTTCTACCGGAATTGTGCTTACAGGTGATATATTCAACCTTTTCGTATTTATGGAAATTACTGCCATTGCAGCCTATTCACTAACTGCTTTTTATCGCGATCGTGATGGTGCTGAAGCTGCCTTCAAATACTTATTAATTGGGTCATTTGCCTCTGCATTAATGTTATTGGCTATAGTGTTGCTTTATTCGCAAGTAGGCACTTTGAATATGGCCGAAATTGCACAACGTATTCACACCGTACCACAAGGAATGAAGATTACCATCTTTACGCTATTTGTAGTTGGTTTGGGTATCGAAGCAGAAATGTTTCCTCTTAATGGATGGGCACCTGATGCTTATTCTCAATCGCCTGGCCCTGTTGGGGTAGCATTTGCAGCCCTAGTGGTAAAAGCGGGAGTATATAGCTTAGTACGTGTGGTCTTTACCATGTTTGATATCCATGGTGCTTACGAGTTCCTTATTATAATGGGTGCTATTACCATGGTTATTGCTGAAATATCGGCATTGAAACAAACTAACCTAAAACGAATGCTGGCTTATTCCAGTATTGGTCAAATGGGTTTTGTTTTAATTGCCTTCGGTATTGGAACCAACGCAGCTGTTTTTGGTGCTTTATTCTTAATGTTTAACCATGCGGTGATTAAAGGCCTGCTATTTATGTCGGGTAGTTATTTAGTGTATAACACACCTTCCAAAGAGATAAAGGATATGGCTGGAATTGGTAAAAAACTTCCTATGGTATCATTTTTCTTTGCACTTGGTGCATTAGCCATTGTAGGTCTTCCTCCTTTCTCTGGATTTTGGAGTAAGCTATATATATTAATGGCTGCTGCTGATGCTAGCTTCTATTACCTTATGGGAACCATACTTATTGTGAGCATTATCGAAATAGTTTATTATTTCCGCGTAATGGGTCGCTTATACTTTGGCAAACCACAAAATGATGTGGTTCTTCAAAAACCCACCCTTGGTGGAATATTCGCAATGGGTGTTTTAGCTACCGTTATTATTGTAATTGGTATTCATCCCGATTTTGTTACAGGATTTATCCAAAGCGCAGCCGACACATTACTTGATAAAGCAGGATACATTAATAATGTATTGCAATTAACGAATTTATAACCCTCGAAACCAATAGATACAATGAACAGTTTATTATTAGTCATATTGATTTTGCTAGCAGGAGCGGTTTTATCCTTCCTAGCAAACCGAATCATGCCCATCTTGAGTGGAGTCATGAGTTTTCTTTCCATTGGAGCAGCTGCGGTTATATTTTTCGTGCAAGTAAGTGCTGCCGATTCTATGGCAATACCAATTAGTGGTTTTAGTTTACATTGGGGTATCAATGCCTACTCTTGGCTCTTTGGAGCTATGGTATTAGGCTTATCCGTTTTTGTGGCGCTTTATGCCATTGCCTTTATGAAAGGTAAAGACCGCTTGGGCTACTTCTTTTTTAATTTTAATCTTACTATTATGGCCATGATGGGAATCGTATTCAGTACTGACTGGGTTTCGCTTTTCATCTTCTGGGAAATCATGACCTGGTCGTCTTTCCTTATCATTATCTATGCGGGTATTTCCGAAGGTCGTGTGGGAACAAAATATATGATATTTAGTGCCATTGGAGGTTATGCGATGTTTATGGCCATCTTGGTTTCAAACAGTCTTTTAGGAAGCTTCCAAATTGCTGATTTAGTTTCAGGATTTGGTACTTTATCTCTAGGAAATCAAGCTTTAATTGGTATTTTATTTATGGTCGCCTTTGGTGTAAAAAGTGCAGTAATGCCGTTACACGTTTGGGCTCCTCGTGCCTATGCCGATTCACCAATGGCTTTTACGGCCATCTTCTCCGGATTGCTTTCAAAAATGGGTATTTTCGGAATGGGAATATTGATGATAAGTGTATTTGCACAAGGAACTATTGGGCAAACCTTTATATTTAGTAATATATTAGCATGGTTAGGTGCAGTGACTTCCGTTATTGCTACTTTTTATGCATTGATTCAGAAAGATGCCAAGCGTCTTTTGGCTTATTCTTCCATTGCCCAGCTTGGGTATATTATTGTTGGTTTGGCCATCGGAACTCCACTTTCTATAATGGCGGCTCTTTTCTTGGCTGTTGTTCACGCCATATTCAAAGGAACTTTGTTTATGGTTGTGGGAGCTGTGGAACGTCAAGCAGGCACTACCAATATGGAAGAGCTTGGAGCTTTAATTCGTAAGATGCCTTGGACATTTATGGCCGCTCTTTTCTCAATTATTGCCCTTGCAGGCGTGCCTCCTTTGGGTGGCTTCGTTGGAAAATGGATGCTCTACGAATCATTAATAACTTCAGGATTTGGAGCAAACTATTTCTTGGTAATCATGGTTTTCCTTTCAAGTACTGCCGCCTTCCTTTATAGTTATCGATTCTTATTTGGTTTGTTCTTGGGACAAGAAGAGCCAGAGTTTGATCACGTAAAAGAAGCTCCAGCAATTATGGTTGTGCCAATGGTTGTTTTGGCGCTATTATTATTAGTTATCGGTGCTTTCCCTGGTTTGTTATTCGAGCCCATCGCCAATGCTATGGCTTATATGGGTGTTGATGTAAACTGGAATATGACCGTATTAAGCAATGTTTGGGGCGATGAAGTGCATATGGAACCTCTTTGGACATCCATACTTGTTATGTTTGTAATAGGTGCTACTTTCTTGACTTTCAAAACTCGTAGAAATACGCGTTATGTTACCACTAAGGATATTCACACTTCGGGAGAAATTCCAGAGGCTCATGAGAATATGACATTTTCAGTTAATTTTTACCAACCTTTCGAACGTGCTATTGAGCCAGTTATGAAGCGTAAAATGGATACTTATTACAACCGCATTGGCGAAGGCTTGGAGTCTTTATTTGGCTTTGCAAGAAAAATATACACCGGAAACGGTCAAACATATGCTATTTATGTAATCATCTTCTTATCGATTTTGATTCTCATTGGCGAAACAATATTTAACAAATAGACATTGCTTTTTTTAAGCATAAAGATTTAAGATGATGGACGAATTTTGGATGAAAATAATAGGCTTTGTTGCAACGGTATTGCTTGCCTTTGTTGTAGGAGCTGTATATGGCGGACTCGTACGTAAAATTATCGCTCGTACTCAAAATAGAATTGGACCTCCATGGTATCAAAATTTTATTGATATCCTAAAACTGTATAGCAAATCAAGCGCTATTAATCATGGTTTTATGCAGCATATCGCCCCTGCCATGGCTATAACGGCTTCGGTTACGGTGCTTATGTTTGTTCCTGTACTTACAGGTGACGGATGGTTTCCTTGGTTCGAAAACTTGAACTTTAAAGGCGACTTAATTTTCCTTGTTTATATGATGGTATTCGGTTCGCTGGGTATGGCACTTGGAATTGGCCAAACGGGTAATCCAAATGCGGCCATTGGTGTATCACGTGGATTATCAATGATGGTAGGTTACGAAATACCCTTTGTAATGGCATTGGTTGCTCTAATGGTTCAAACAGAAACAACATCGATCACTGGATTGATGGAATATCAAGATCAACATGGTTGGTTAATGTTTTCTTCACCATTTGCGTTTATAGCTGCTGTAATGGCCATGCTTGGCATGTTTCATTATGGACCATTCGATGTGGCGTTTGCTCCATCGGAGCTTGCATCGGGACCTCCATCTGAGTTTGGTGGAAAATACTTAGCCTTGATGATGACCAGTGGTTCTATCTTCGCTTTTGCCAAATTGGTTTTATTTGTAGACATCTTTATGAATGGAGCAAGCAACTTGATTATATTGGTTATAAAGACCCTAGTGCTATATATGATTCCAGTGCTTTATGGTGCTGTTTCGCCTCGTTATCGTACCGAACAAGCAATTCGTTACTTCTGGGGATGGCCTACTTTCTTTGGTGCTTTAGCCATTATTTTCGCCATATATTATTAATAAATAGAATATTCAATTCTCCATATGGAGAAATAAAATAGAAATAAAATGCCAAACGATAAGAATTCGCAGAAAATAGTAGATATGATTACCGGCTTTGCCCGTAGTAATTCATTATTTATGCTTGCATACGGAACCGGTTGCGGTGACATTGAAATTCCACCAGCAATGACCTCTCGTTACGATTGGGAACGTTTCGGATACCGTAAAATGGCGACGCCTCGTCAGGCTGATGTGCTGCTCATCTCGGGTTATCTTGCTACCAAAACATTAAAGCGTGTGATTCGCTCGTACGAGCAAATGCAAGAGCCTAAATATGTAATCGGTTTCGGTTCGTGCACCATCAATGGTGGCATGTATTGGGATTCGTATAATACCATCAATATGCTGGATCATTATATTCCTGTTGATGTATATATTAATGGTTGTATGCCAAGACCTGAGGCAGTTATGAGTGGCTTATTCGAGTTGCAAGAAATGATTAAGCGTGGTGATGCCAATGGTGCTCAAAAATATCGCGAAAATTTAGAATGGTACCGTGCAAACCAAAAGAAGATTATCAAAAACTGGAAAATGCCTGATTACAACTGGTAGATTTAGGTTTTGTGATATTGACGTAAAAAATTAGACAGATGACAGATATAAGTTTAGAAAAGGAGCAAAAAATAGCGGATGAATTGGAAAGAACCTTTCCTAATCTTACCGCTCGTGTTCGTCGTGCGCGACGGGTTATGGCCTCCTTGGAAAAAGAATTGATTCCTTCGGTGTTGGTTCATGCAAAAGATAATCTTGGTTTTCATCACCTATCGCATATGTCGGTGGTCGATTGGATCGAGGATGAGCATTTTGAAATGGTGTATACTTTGTGGAATCATGAAAAACGTGTGCAGCTTACCATCAAAACAATGATTTCGCGTGACAATGCTACCATGGCAAATATTGATACCATTTGGCGTCAGGCAAATACTTATCAACGTGAGATGCGTGAGATGTTTGGAATAGAGTTTCCAGGTTTTGTTGGCGAGAAGGACTTTTTACTGGAAGATTGGGATGAAATGCCTCCAATGCGTCGCGATTTCGATACTATGGAATATGCTAATAAAACCTATTTCAGTCGTCCTGGTCGTGAGGATGCACAAGATGTACGTGATACTATTAGCAAACGTAATGGCGAAGAAGTGCCAGATTTTGCTAAAAAGTATTCAAGAGAGAAATAATAAGAATAATTCAGTTCCATATTTTTTGGACATTAAGGATATAAGATAATGAGAGAAAAGGCCACAACGCTATATTTAGGACCACAGCACCCTGGTATTACAGGTAATATGATGGTTAAATTAAAGGTGGAAGGCGATACCATTCAAAGTGCTTCAACGCATGTTGGTTACCTACACCGTGGTTTTGAAAAATTGATGGAACGCCGTAATTGGTTGCAAAGTTTTACTATTCTTTGTCGTATTTGCGTGCCTGAGCCTGATCCCAATGAGGAGAATTTTGCTCGTGCCGTTGAGTCGATTGAGGGTCGTGAAGTACCAGAAAGAGCCAAATGGATTCGTGCCATGGTGCTCGAATTGGCACGTATTGGTACTTACCTATTATGGTTTGCTGGTCAGTCGGGTTCGGCAGGTCTTTATACCATGGGACAATGGTCCATTGGCGATCGTGATTATATTTTAGATCTTTTTGAAGAATTGACTGGTGGCCGTATTTACCATATGTATATCTGGCCAGGTGGTGTTCGTCGCGATTTACCCAAGGGTTTTAAGGATAAGGTTTTGCAAACCATGGATTATTTGGAGAAACGATTGGTGCAGTATGATAAACTAATGTTTGACAATACTATTTTCCAAAAACGTGCAAAAGGTATAGGTTGGATTGATCCTGCCAAAGCTATTGAATGGGGAGTAGTTGGAGCGCCATTGCGTGCTGCTGGAATTGCTTCTGATGTGCGTAAAGACGATCCATACGAGATTTATGATAAGTTGGATTTCGAATTAGGACATGCTACAACTTCCGATGTGTGGGGTCGTTCGCAGGTTCGTCGTTTCGAGATAGAGCAATCCATTAATATGGTGCGCCAGATTATGGATAAAATGCCCGAGGGCGAATATTACAACCGTATTCCAAACCCAATGAAATGGGAGGTTCCACCAGGTGAAGCTTATGTTAAAACAGAATCGGCTCGTGGCGAGTTTGGTTTTTATGTGGTGAGTGATGGTAGTAATAAGCCGCGCCGTGTACACGTAAAAGGACCTGCTTATGTACATGCAGTAACACTTTTGGAAGACTTGCTTAAAGGGGCAAATATATCTGATGTTTCATTTATAATGAATAGTTTAGGTACATGTCCACCAGAAATTGAACGATAATAATTAATGTGATTTTTAGCCTTAGGGCTAAGGATTTATAAAGATAAAAACAATGGCATTTTTTGATATAAAAGGATTAGTTAACCCACTGTCAACATTGAAGCAGTTTGGTAACAAACCGCATACGGTAGAATATCCTAAAAAGCATAAAGAGACTGCCGATCGCTATCGCGGATTGCACTTCAATGATTTGGAGGCTTGTATTGGTTGTGGAAATTGCTCAACAATTTGTATGAACGAGGCAATCGATATGATTCATCTTGACAATATTGAAGGCTCAGAAGGTGATTCTGGTTTACGTCCACGTGTGGATAATGGTCGTTGCTGCTGGTGTGCACTTTGTGTGGAGGTTTGCCCTACGGGTTCCTTAAATATGACCAAGCAAGATATTTTTATTAGCTCCGATGCAGATGCTTTCTTATGGACTCCTGGTGTGAGTAATCCTGAGGGAAAAGATATCCTTTCGTTTACCAGTGATGAGAAAACGTCGCTGTCTTTATTCGATCGAGTACCTATGCCAGAGATGGAAGGTGAAGAGCGAGTAAAGTCTTTTGCTGAAACTATGCTATACTATACTGAGGAGGCTGCTCGCGAAGAGGCTAGCCGTTGTATATCGTGTAGTTTGTGTACTGAGGTTTGTCCTGACCATATGCATATTCCAGAGTATATCAATGCTATTGCTCGTGGCGAAGATGAGGATTCAATCCGAATTATCTATGATAATAACCCATTGGGTGAAATGTGTGGTAAGGTTTGTACACGTCGTTGTGAAGATGTGTGTGCGCTACAAGTACGAGGCGATGCCGTGGCCATTCGTTGGCTGAAAGAGTACGCTATGAGTCGCGCCGAAACTGCCGATATATTAAAAGAAATTGTTAATCCTGATATTCAACCAGCCAATGGTAAAAAGATTGGTATTGTTGGAGGTGGTCCTGCGGGACTTACTGCGGGTTATTACCTAGCACTTAAAGGTTTTGATGTTACTATTTTCGAGGCTAATGAGTACGCTGGTGGTATGGTGATGTACGGTATTCCTAAGTATCGCTTGCCAATGGATAGCTTGAATAAGCAGATCGATTATATGAAGAGTATTGGAGTGAAAATTCAATTCAATACGAAAGTTGGAAAAGACATTTCCTTCGATGATATTTATAAAAACCATGATGCTGTATTTGTGGGTGTTGGATTCCAAAAGCCTTATAATATTGGTATTGATGGTGAAGAAGCCAATGGAGTAATTCCAGCGGTAAGCTTACTGTTTGATGTAAATAGTGGCAAAACTCCTGATTTAGGACATAAAGTAGTTGTAATTGGTGGTGGTAACGTAGCCATTGATGGAGCACGTGTTTCGCGTCGTTTAGGTTCTGAGGTGGTGATTATGTATCGTCGTCGTGTGGAAGATATGCCAGCCGATTGGGAAGAAATCGAAGGAGCAGAAGTGGAGGCAGTAGATATTATGCCGCAAACTATTCCTATCGAGATTATTTCTGACGAAAATAATAAGGTAACCGGTATCAAGTATCTGAAAGCAGAGATGAAGGCAGATGCTGGCGGAGGTCGTCCACGACCTGTCCCTATCGAAGGTAGTGAGGCTATCATGGAGGTTTCAACCGTTATCGGAGCCATTGGTCAGGAAGCAGATTACAGCTTCTTATCTGATGAGTATATGAATAAGATTGAGATTAATCGTGGCCGTATGGTAGTAAACGATCAGCAGCAAACCAAAGATCCTAAGATTTTTGCTGGTGGTGATGCAGTAAACCGTACCGCGGATGCTATTAGTGCGATTGCTGATGGTTATCGTGCTGTTAAGGCTATTGAAAAGTGGTTGATGAAGTAGGACTGTGCACCATAAAGCACTGATCTCTTTGTTGGACTTATTCTGTAAAACAGCTATTTACTAAGGTAAACTCTTTGTTTTTCAGTATTGCGTCCGCCTCGACTTCAGCGATTTAGGGCACACATTTATGGCCTCGGATTAGAACAAAATATATTGTTTTAGCAAAAGATAATTTATAATTGAACTCTGTTTTTAGTAATAAGCTGATATTAAGGCTAATAAAATGAAGATAAAACCAGAAGTTAAATTTTTTATTATCAGGTTTTTCCTTGCAGGACTAGTTTACGCTAGCTTTATGGCTAGTTTTAATTATTATGAAGGAGACCCATTCAGCATTTGGCGGTTTGTATTTAACGCGATTTTCTTTGGTGGTTTTATGGGAGTAGCTGGACTTTATGAACGAAGAAAAAAATTAAAAAAATAGGATTTATACATTATAATTTGAACTGCACAGGTTCATATTCAAAGCCCCATAGGAAATTTTTCCTTTGGTGGCTTTTTTTGAATATCAATAAAAGCTTTATATAATCTTATACCTAAGCCCAATATATACTTTAACACCAAATAGTGGCGCCCAAATTAGGCTTGCGTCAAACTCAGGACTGTAGGGGTTCTCTGCACTTATAATTGGATTTTTTTGACGGTAATTTCCAAGGTTCTCTCCACCCAGATAGACATCAAATTTATTTCCCCATTTTTTGGTAATCTGTGCATTAAAGATTGCAAAAACAGGAGTTTTTTGTGGTCTTTGATTTTTGGGGCTGTTTGCCGATAAATCGGGCACTCGTTTCTCGCCTTGTATATTTACGGTAAAGTCGAACATCCATTTTTTACGAGTAGTATAAGCAATATTGAAAAAACCTCGATGCGGTGCTAAAAGGGGTGCAGAAAGTTCTCCCGATAGATATTGTGTTTGCACCTTATAGTTTCTGTAAGCAATTCTAACATCTACTCGTTTCACAATTTCGTAGTCCAATTGTATTTGAAAACTATTGGCCACCGATTTTCCATCAAGATTATAAAAATGTACTTCTCGGGCGCTTTCATCCATATCAAAAACAATTTGATTATCAAAATCTGTACGATAAAATGATGCGGAAATTAGCCCTTCACGGTAATCAAGCTCAAAGCTATGATTTATATTTATTCCATAGTTCCAAGCAGTTTCTGCATTTAGTCCAAAACCATAAGCTGTTTTGCTATGAATATTTATTGTTCTTGAACTAGCCAACACTGATAAATGCTCTGCTATAATATTAGCGGTTCGTAGTCCGTAACCTGCTGATGCTCTCACAACAGTTCTTTTAAAAGCTTCCCACCGAATATGTATACGTGGCGTATAGAATAAACCATATTCGTTATGATAGTCGGTTCTAAAACCTAGAACTGCTCCAATTTTTTCGCTAGGTTTATAGCTGTATTCAGCAAATATTCCCGGCACTGATTCTATACGTGAATAGTTGTTGGAATTTAATACTTCATTAAATTGGTCATACTGGAAACTAGCTCCTATTTTGTAAACATGCTTATTGCTTCCAAATCTATTTTGGTGAATAAAATTAGCATAGAAACTATTTTCACGCGCATCGTATTCATTAAGTCCATACTTAGCATTTTGCTTATAGCTTCCTCCCGAAACTTGTAGTGCGGTGCTCTTCCAAGGTCTTGCTTGATTTACTTTTCCAAATTTAGCCCAGGCATCAATTTTCTCCACATGATTTAGCATTCCCCAAGGGCTTAGGCTGTCCGATTTTTGATTTTTATCAAAATCCATTTGACCACCTATTTGGTCGAGATAGCTGTATCGTCCTCCAAACTCAAAATGAATATTATGCGTGTTTTCCCATTGATACCTATTAAGAACAATAAACTTTGAGTTTAATGGCATATCCATAAAACCATCATTATTTGCGTCGTGTCGATATTTGTTTAGCTTGCCATGAAGCAGTAGCGCACTTTTCCATTTTTTACTAATAGGTATTTTTATATTAGAGTTTATCTCCATACTTCGGTCCGAATTGGCATATATATTCAGAAAAAACCGATCCATATTTGTAGGCTTAATAAGCTCGGTATTTATTTGACCTGCAATGCTTTCAAATCCATTTACAACAGAGCCAGCTCCTTTTATTAGTTGTATGCTTTCGATCCATGTGCCGGGAATAAAATCCATTCCATTTATTGCAGCCAGACCCCTAATATCGGGCATATTTTCTTTACTTAGCTGCGAATATGTACCAGCAAGGCCAAGCATTCTTATTTGTCTTTGACCAGAGATAGCATCGGTAAAGCTAACATCTACCGTGGGGCTGGTTTCAAAACTTTCGCTAAGATTACAGCAAGCTGCTTTGCCAAGCTCTTGTATGCCTAAGGTTTCAGACCCAATAAGGTCGAAGTGGCTAACTTGGGTTGATTTTTGACGATGAACAATATCAGCTCCTTCTATACTCACACCAAGATGTAGTATTATTTCTACTTTGTTTTTTTTGGTTAAATCGAGTGTGTCGCTGGCGTAACTGATATAACTTACAATAGCAATATTGGTTTTTGGATGTTGTTTAAGACTGAAACTTCCATCAGCTGTTGAAACGGTGCCAGAGTGTTGGTCTAGCCATTGTATATTTGCGCCTGCTAAGGGCTGTTTGCTTCCATCGGCTTGCAATCCATATACTTTTCCTCTTATGACTTTAGTCTGCTGCTTGTTTTCTTGAGCAG
Organism: Bacteroidales bacterium; assembly: GCA_023146135.1. Taxonomy (GTDB): domain Bacteria; phylum Bacteroidota; class Bacteroidia; order Bacteroidales; family UBA1556; genus UBA6267. The sequence continues at coordinate 2,672 of JAGLCR010000005.1, read as the reverse complement.
CTAATTCTATGGTAAAACAGAGAGATAAAAAAATAAACAGATATTTCATTAGTGAGTTTTTGCATTGGGGTCACGATAAAGACAGCATTTTGGAAGCTTATTATAAACCTTATCATCTGCTTTAAAGTTTGGAGTATCATGACCAACTGCGGCCACTGATTTCTCAATTTTCATCAAACTCGTTTTATCAGCATCATAAACTACCACTAATTTGTCGGTTTGTTTATCCCAAACAGCTTTTTTAACTCCTTTAATTAAAGCTGCATCTTCTATTCTGTTTTTACACATATTGCAGTTTCCATCAACGTGAATGGTGTCAGTAATAATGTTTTTAGTAGCTGAAAATAAGGGTGTAGAGGGTTTTGTTTTTATGGAAGTTACATTAATAAATACAAAGCCAATCGCTAGTGTAAGCAGTATTGTAAATATGGTTTTTCGTTGCATTATAGTTAATTTTGTTTGCATGTTGAATTTCAGCAAATATATATCGAATAGCATTTCATATATATAAAAGTGACATGTATTACTTTTTACTGTTTGGTTTTTAGTATTGACTTTCAATGTTCAATTTACGTATATTCGCATATTATGAGTAAAATAATTGATAATAAACTGGAAAGACTTTTTACGCCTTCAATGACAGTAGGTGGATATCTATTAATGGGGATGTCCTTAGCTGTATTTTATGAAGGGGTTTATTTTGCAGGATTGCTTTTTATTCTCGTCGGAGGTTTTGTTTCTTTTGCCAACAATGGCATTCAAATTAATCCAGACTCAATGATGAGCAAGCAGTATATTGGCTATCTAGGCCTTCGCTTGGGAAAATGGAAAAGTATGGAGCAGTATAGCTATATTACCATTTTACGTAGTCGTGAAACTACCACCACTTTTAGCCGAAGTAATAGAGCCACAACTTCCAACGCTGAGTTGTTTTATGATATTACCTTAGTCGATAAAACTCATAGGCAGAAATTGGGAATAAAACGAGTAAAAGATGAAAAACAAACCATCGCAGATGCCAAGGAGCTTGTTAAAATTCTTGGATTTGAATTTGTGAAGTATAACCCCGAAGTAAGTGAGCAAACTCGTGCACGACGCAAAAGGGGTAGGGCTTAATATTTATTAGCATAATAATAGAAAAAACCAACCTTTGAAAAACCAATTAATAATACTGCAATGGAAATAAAACCAACAATAAAGAGGTTTTTAATACGCTTTTTCATAGCAGGATTACTTTACGCAAGTTTTATGGCTTGGTTTAGCTATTCGGAAGGAGACCCATTTCACATTTGGAGATTCCTATTTAATGCTATATTCTTTGGTGGTTTTATGGGTGCTGTTGGTGTTTGGGAACAGAAGGCACTACTAAAATATAATAAGAAATAGCCTGTCTGAAAACATAAAAACAATAAATTACCTTATATTTGTTTAATATTTAAGCTGAGCTATTGGAGTAAATAGGGCTATGGTGATGACGAATAATCATAAATACTCATTATATAATTAACTAAATATTAAACATATGAAAACACAAGTCACCTTTTTAGGAATAATTCTAGTTATGTTATTTTCTTGCAATAATGCAAGTAATGATACTGCAAATAGTAGTGTTCAAATTGACAGCAACCAAACGATTTACTTTGGCGGAGATATCATTACCATGGAAGGTAATGCTGTGGAATATGTAGAGGCAGTGGTTAGAGAAAACGATAAAATAGTATTTGTTGGCACAAAAGCAGAAGCAGAAAAGCAGTATGCAAATGCTCAGCAATATAACCTTGAAGGCAAAACTATGATGCCAGGTTTTATTGAGCCTCATTTACATCCTATGATTGCAGCTGTAATTTTATCGGGCGATATTATAGCACCACACGATTGGAATGTGCCTGATGGTTTAAAAAAAGGTGTTGGTTCTCACGAAGAGTTTATAGTTCGTTTAAAACAATCAGTTGCCGAAAAAGGCAAAGAAGGCGAAGTGCTATTTGTTTGGGGTTACCACCAATTATGGCATGGAGACATAAATAAGCAAATACTTAGCGAAGTAGCGCCAACTATTCCGGTGGTTATTTTGCATCGTTCGTTTCACGAGGCATATATGAATGATGTAGCTATAGAACTTTTTAAACTGAAAGAAGCCGATTTTAAAGGAAACCCACAAGTTGAATGGGATAGAGGACATTTTTTTGAAGCCGGATGGATGGCTCTTGCTCCTAGAATTGCCCCATATTTATTAAATCCTGATAAGTATAAAAAAGGATTGGAAGATATGACCAAGCTAATGCATAAGAATGGAATAACAACAATAGCAGAGCCGGGCTTTCCTAATGTTGATTTCGATATGGAGTATAATCTGTTGAAAATTGAAATGGATAAAAAGCCTAACTTTCAGGTTTACAATATATTGAATGGAACTTTTTTAACAAGTAAAGAAGGAAGTATAGAACATGCAGAAGCATTTATTGCTCAAGCAGCTGCAGATCCAAAGTACGCAACAGATAATATCCATATTCGCCCAAAGCAAGTAAAATTATTTGCCGATGGAGCAATATACTCCTTAGCCATGGAAATGAAAGGTGGATATACCGATGGTTTTGTAGGTCAATGGATAACTCCACCAGATATGTTCGAAAAGCAGATGAATTATTTTTGGGATAAGGGATATCAGATAAATA
>JAGLCR010000049.1 GCA_023146135.1 Bacteroidales bacterium | reverse complement strand
AACCAGCTGAGCTAAAGAGGAATTTTAGCTTGCTCTAAGGCGGTGCAAAGATACATTAAGAATTTTAATCTCCAAGAAAAATTAAATATTTTTTTAGCAAAATCAATTAATCTTTATATCACACTGACAATCAGTTCGTACAAGAACTGTTAATCAGATGATTTATCCTCCTCTGCTTGCTCATCATTACTATCTTCGGCTTTTGGCTGTACTTTATAGGGTACATCTATCACAATAGTGGTTCCTTGATCGATAATACTATCAATCGTCATCGAACCATTAATATCATCGATTCTCTTCTTTATATTTGTCATCCCTATTCCGTCTGACTTAATATTTTTCACATCAAAACCCACTCCATGATCTTCAACCGTAACACTTAATAATTTATCATTACCCGAAAACTGTACTACTACTTCATCAGCTTGTGAATGACGCATTACATTGGTTATCAACTCCTGAATAACTCTAAATAAATGAATCTCAACTTCTGAATCAAGTCGAGAAACCACATCCATGCTTATAACTTCCATTTGAATTTTTCCGGCCGAATTAATTGCATCACGCATATTTTCTACAGCAGCAATCAATCCAAATTGCGTAAGCACCCCTTTACTAAGATTATGGGAAACTGCTCGAACCTCAGCAACTGACTTATCAAGCAGCTGCATGGCATACTCATAGCCTTGCTTTGCATTAGGATTTTCATCGAGCACTTCCTCCAGACTATTAAAATGCAAACGTACTGTGGAGAGTAAACTCCCCAAGCGATCATGCAAGTCACCAGCGATACGAGAGCGCTCTTTTTCCTGACCATCTACGAAAGACTTAATAGAGCTCATCTCCAAATCCTTCATCAACTTCAATGTCTTTTGATGATTAATCTGCTCGTTCTTTTCAAAAAGCTCCCGATCGGCGGTTCGCTTCATCTTAAAATAACGGTACAAAATAAATAAAATGAAAACTAAAAAAATCGCAGCCACAGATAGGGCTTTAACAACTTGGCCTTGCTTTTTGTTAACCTCCTTTTGTTTCTCAGCTTTAAGGTCTCCTATTTTTTGCAACTCCTCTAAATGACCAATCATTCGATCTTTCTTCTCCGATTCATACTTTTGCTTGTACTCATTTAGCTTTTCTTCTAGCTTAAGACTGTGGATGGAGTCATTCAGTTCGCGGTACTCTACATAATAAGCTAGAGCGGTTTTGTAGTCACCCAAATCACTGTAAATTTGTGACAAGCCCTTTTTACACTCTAAGCTAACTTCCACTAGACTTATGGTATCTGCGATAGTTACAGCCCGTTTAAGAAAGCCTATGGCTTTACGACTTTTCTTTTCCTCTGCATACAACAATCCGATACTAGCATAGGATGATGCCAACCAACGAGGAGCATTCACTCTTTTACGAATTGTTAAAGCCTGCTGATAATACTCAAGTGCAGATTTATAATCACCTTGCGATTTATAAATATTTCCAATATTATCATACAATCCAGCAATACTATTCATTGGACCCGTTTTCTCTCGAAGCAGCAAGGCTTTTTCGTAGCACACCATTGCGGTATCAACCAAACCTTGTGCTTTATAACAAACGCCCATATTAGTTAATACGCTAGCTCGGGTACTCAATTTCCTATTACTATGTATAAGTAATATCTGATACGCTTTATCATACTCTATCAAAGCCTTATCATACTCTTTGTGATATAGGTAAATATTACCAATATTTACTAGTACGGGGGTGCTCCTCAAACTATTATTATACTTATCGTATATACGTATGGCATTATAATAATACTTTATTGACTCATCATAATTACCCATATTTAAATATACCGAGCCAATATTAGTAAACGAATTAGCCTTCAATACTTCTACTTTTGCAGAACGTTTGGTAGTATCAATTGCATCAAAAAATGCTACAGCCCCCATATAGTAGTATATGGCCGAATCGTAACTATCAACACGAGAAAAAACACGCCCAATATTAATATAGGTCTTCCCTGTAAAATATTTATTTTGCACTGTATCAATATAATCCAAGCTAGAACGATACATTAATAATGCGGAGTCAAAATTTTCTTTTCTATAAAAATAATGACCCAAAGACGTATAATATCTATCAAACGAAAATGTGTCCGGTAAGCTATTAATCAGTAATTTGGAAGAATCTAAATAAACCTTTTGAATCTCAAGATTGGAGTTATTATAATAATATGATAAGGTAACATAATTATTAAAACGCTCTAAGGTGTCAACGGGATGTACTTTAAGTAGGCTATCTAGCTTTGCATTTTTTGCTCCTTGGACATTCAAGGGCAATATAATCCACATTAATAAAAATATGCTGAGCAAGTTTTTCAAAGAAGCAATAAACATAGCAAGTTGTTTTTAGTTGTAAGTCAAGCAAGGTCAGTGGCTAAATTAGTAAAAAAACCCATTGAGTCAGTATTCTTATTTAAACATATAATTAATTGAAATTATTTTCGTTCAAATTACAAAATACTATGCTGCATGATAATTTTTGCTTTAACGTTGAGAGAATTCTAGATGTAAAAAAATCATGTACATTTGCCGCGCAATATTCAACATGAAGAATCATACTATGACAAATCAAATTAAGGACTCTAGCAATTTTAATTCAACCAATTTTATTGTTTTTTTATGGCAAAAGAAAACCCTCTTAGTAGGACTTACTTTGGCTGCAGCTATTCTATCAGCTATTTTTTCGGCGCCTTTTTTTATTACACCTAAATACCAATCCACTTACGTTTTATTTCCAGCATCAACCAACTCTATTTCAAAAGCCTTACTCGGGGACAATCAAGGATATAAACAAGATTTACTTCAATTTGGAGAGGAGGAACATGCTGAACAATTACTTCAAATACTAAATTCAAGTAAAATCAGGGATCGTATTATTGAAAAATACGGTCTAATGGCCCATTACGATATTTCCGATGATTCAAAGTTTAAAAGAACTTTATTGAATAAGGAGTATGAAAGCAATATCAAATACCGACGTACAGAAAATATGGCTGTAGAAATTACCGTATTGGATAAAGACCCCATATTGGCTGCAAAAATTGCCAATGATATAGCTGCTTTACTTGATTCATTAAAAATTGGGATGCAAAAAGAACGTGCTATTCGTGGCTACGAAATTGTAAAAGCGGAATATGAAGCATTACGAAATGACATTTACGAAAAGGAAGACTCATTAACTAAACTTCGTGAATTGGGAATTTTCGATTACGAAACCCAATCAGAAATGATTACTCGACAACTGGCCATCGAAATTGCCAAAAACCCAAAGTCAAATGCCGTTAAAGCGCTGGATGACAGACTGTCAGTACTAGCAAAATACGGAGGCCCATACGTAAGTATCCGTGATGGATTGGAGTTTGAGAAGAAGCTTTTGGTTGATGTAAAAGAAAAATACGACAAAGCAAAGATTGATGCAGAAGAAGAGCTTCCTCAAACATTTAAAGTTGATACAGCCTATCCTGCCGAAAAGAAATCATATCCTGTAAGATGGTTGATTGTAATGATTGCCACTGTTTCTACTTTACTGCTAACTATCTTTATGCTAATTCTTATTGATAGTCTTAAAAACGTAAAATTTAATAAATAATCGTTTTGCTTAAGTCTTGGACGTCCAATAAAAAACAATCGTTACTTGCGATCGTGATTAGCATTATGTATATGCTAGTAAATAGCTTTTTGATTTCTCAAGAAGTGTATTGGTTTAGTGTTTTACCAGCAGTATTGATTATTCTAATGGTTTACATTTTTGCCTTGGACAAGATTTATCTTTTGATTGCTTTTTTTACTCCTTTAGCCATCGACATGAGCGAAATTGGGATAAAAGCTAACATTGGATTATCCCTACCATCTGAGCCTCTTCTTCTGGGACTGATGTTCCTTTTCATCGTCAAATTATTTTTCGACAAGAATTTTGACAGACGCATTTTCACACACCCAGTTAGTATTTCTATTTATTTTTATCTAATATGGATGTTTCTTACAAGCCTGACAAGTGAGTACCCTTTAGTGTCATTTAAATTTTTCCTTGCTCGTCTATGGTTTATTATTCCGGTGTATTTCTTTGGAATAATGGTATTCAAGAATTTCAAAAACATCCCTAGGTTTATTTGGGCTTATGTTCTTGGATTATTTATTGTTATACCATGGACTATCTCTCAGCATGCCATCAATGGATTTACCGACCATGCTGCACATTGGGTTATGTCGCCTTTTTTTAACGATCACACTTCTTATGGTGCAGTACTTGCCATGTTTATCCCCATAATATTTGGATTTGCAATTGCATACTACAAAAAATCAACTCAAAAATTCTTTACTGCACTCGCCTTAATCATCTTATTAACCGCTATCTACTTATCTATTAGTCGCGCTGCATGGGCTAGTATCATTATTGCCATGGGGATCTTTTTTCTACTTCGCTTTCGTATTCGAATTAGTTGGATTCTTTCAGCAGCAGCAATATTTCTGTTCTTCATCTTTAGTTTTCAAGGACAAATAATGATGAAAATGGAGAAAAACAAACAGGACTCCTCTGATGATTTTGTAGAACATGTGAAATCCATGTCGAATATAGCAACCGATGCCTCCAATCTGGAGCGAATTAATCGTTGGATGTCGGCAATCAGAATGTTTAAGGAACGCCCAATACAAGGTTGGGGACCGGGCACTTATCAATTTGTTTACGCTCCTTTTCAAAGCGTGGAGCAAAAAACAGTCATTAGCACCAATGTGGGAAACAGGGGCACCGCACATAGTGAATATCTTCTAGCTCTCGCTGAACAAGGCATTATTGGTATTCTAAGCTTTGTGATTTTGCTATTGTTGATTACTCGCACCGCTATACATAACTACTACGATATTGCCGACCAAAAAGTGCGCCTCCTGGGATTAGTACTTTTTCTCGGTCTTACAACCTATTTTGCCCATGCGGTATTCAATAATTTTTTGGATACCGATAAAATGGCAGTGCCCTTTTTTGGAATAATCGCGGCTATTGTGGCCATCGACATCTATCACAAAGAGCAAATTGAGGATGAAGTTCCTGATTAATTAATTGCAATATAAAATGTTACATCCCAATTATTCATAGACGTCATAGCGTCATTATAATAATTATCCACATCATCCACCATATTAAGCAGGCCATAATGCAACTGCACTCCCACATCCAAATTAGCTTTAGATGGTAGCTGAAAACGATAACCCATACCAACACCTACCAACATATTTGTTCCATTATATCTAATTAACCGATTATACCTTTCGTCACGCTTACTAATTTCCACAGCAAAATTTGCCCCTACTCCAAAGTACATACGATTGGCGGCAACTTTAGGGGAATAATTTATCCATACGGGTATTTGTAAGGTAGAATAATTTGATGTTCCATCAACCGTTTCCAATTCATGGTGCGCCTTAATCCCAATCTTTGAGCTTACAATACTCATCCCAGTTTCCATATTCCAATGCGGGTTTAACTTAATCTCTAAGATTAAGGCAAACATAAACCCTAATCGATTTTGACTTGACCACGAACCAATACTGTCAGTATATTCCTTGCTCGCATTGGCTTTATACTTAACTCCTTGAACAATCCCACCTACTTTCATTCCCACATGAGTGCTACGTAATGTATCACGCTCCAACATGGGCGAATAATAATTGGTGTCAAGCTCCTCTGTTTGTTGAGCAAAAGCTCCAAAAACAGAGAAAAGAAAAAATGTGAATATTATATATCGAATCATCCTATTTTTGTTTGGGTAAAGATATTAATTTTGGGGCAACATCTCAATAGGAATTTTTGAGTTAAGAAATCAATTAATCTAAGGATATGAAAATAGCAAGTTATAATGTAAATGGCATACGAGCTGCCATGAAAAAAGGATTTATGGAATGGTTAAAGAATACCGACGCTGATGTGGTATGTATTCAAGAAACCAAAGCACAAGTAGATCAAATTCCACAATTCGAATTTGCGGAGGCAGGTTATGAAACCTATGCTTTTTCGGCCAAAAAGAAAGGCTATAGCGGAGTTGCTATCCTTTGCAAAACCACCCCAGACAAAGTTGTTAGCGGCATGGGAATTCCTGCTTACGATGATGAGGGGAGATTTATTCGAGCTGACTTTGGTCCTATTTCAGTGGTTAGTGTGTATCACCCATCAGGATCATCGGGAGAACTGCGCCAAGAATTCAAAATGCAATGGCTAAGCGATTTTCAGAATTATGTAACTGAACTACGTAATGAACGCCCGAAGCTTATTATCAGTGGCGATTATAATATTTGCCATGAGGCAATTGATATTCATGCCCCAAAACGAAATAAAAATAGCTCAGGATTCTTGCCCGAAGAACGAGAATGGATGACAAGCTTTTTAAAAACAGGTTTTATTGATTCGTTTCGCCACCTAAACAAAGATCCAGATAATTATACTTGGTGGAGCTATCGAGCCAATGCCCGTGCAAATAATAAGGGATGGCGTATTGATTACCATATGGTAAGTGATAATTTGGAAGCTAAAATCAAGAATGTTGAGATTCATACTCAAGCCTTTCAATCAGATCATTGTCCTTTAATAGTGGAACTCGATTAATTATAAAAACCTTAAATTTTTACAAGGGTATTCTCCAATAAGGCAACTTTCAGCATTCAAGGTTTTCTAAATATGATAAGCGACTAAGAATCTAATACTCCTAATCTAATTAACATTTCAATGTTAGTATTTAGCCCAATACTATACTCCCAAGGTTATTGATGTATAGTACTTTTGCCTATCACTATCAGTATATTGATTTTCAATAATTTTACGGTAGTAATTGTTTCACTTTGACAAAACAACATAAATAATGAAAAAAGATTTTAGACGAATTCTATTCCTTATTGGAATTACTAGCCTGATTTTCAGCTCCTGCGTTACTCAAAAAAAGTATAACGAATTGGATGGAAAGCGGAAGAGCTGTGAAAAAGAAAATGCAAAGCTTAAATCTGACAATGACAAATTTCGAACTCAGAATACTGAGCTTGCAAGCAAAGTTGCTAAATATAAGCAGCAGCTTAAAAACCTAAAGCAAGACACAACAGATATTGGGCGAAACTATCGTCGCATAGCAGGAAGCTATAAAGAGTTAAACAAAAACTATAATGACCTGCTTCAAAAGCACCAAAAATCTATCAAAGGAAACCAAAGAGAAACGCAAAAGATTTTAGCTGAGCTTCAAAAAGCACAAACAGATTTAATGCAACGCGAAGACTCTTTAGCTGTGCTCGAAAAAGAGTTTATGTCTAAGAAAAACGCTTTGGATTTACTTAGTCAGCAATTGGCTGAAAAGGATTATGCTTACCAACAATTACGATCCGAACTAGAGCGTAAAGACTCTGCCATGAACGCATTACGAAATAGCATTGCTGATGCATTGGTTGGTTTTGAAAATGATGGATTAACCATTACACGTAAAAATGGGCGCGTTTACGTTTCTATGGAGAACAAACTATTATTTTCATCGGGTAGCTTTAGCGTAAATTCAAAAGGAGCTGATGCAATCCAAAAACTATCCAAAGTACTTGAATCATATCCTGAAATTCAGATTTTAGTGGAAGGCCATACTGATAATATTCCCTATAATGGTAAGGGAAACCTAAACGATAATTGGGATTTAAGTGCCAAGCGAGCCACGAGTATTGTTCGAATTATTACTAGTAGCAGTATCATCGATGCTATAAGAATTACGGCAGCAGGAAGAGGTGAGTTTTCACCGGTGGCAAGTAATGAATCAACTGATGGCAGATCAAAGAATCGTAGAACAGATATTATTCTAGTACCTGATTTATCAATATTATATGATATTGTTTCTGACAAAGAGGCAGTGGATAAAGCGGCTAGTCAGGAAGAGGAAGAGGCAATTGATAGTGGTGAATAAACACTGAATAATTCAAAATCTGAAAACGAGTTTAATATTTTTATTAAGCTCGTTTTTTTATTGCAAAAAGCTATGAATTACTTGATATTCCGCATATTACATGCTAAGGCCAAGTTCTAAATTACCATATGAAGAATTTGACATAACTTTGCAAAAAAAGAAATTCTTTTTACCTATGAATATTTCAAAAAATTACAGCCGAGAAAAGTTGTCTATTATGATGGATAACGATGAGAATGAAGTTAACGAATTGATGAATATATTTATCAAGATGGCTCCGGTAATGCTGAAGGAAATACTGGAGTATATGAAAGATGAAAACTGGCCAGAATGTGGAAATATTGCTCATAAATTGAAATCCTCAACTGGCTTGTGGGAAATCAATATATTGGATGATGATATTTTATATGTGGAAGAGCATGGTAGAAAATCTGAAAATACCGATGAACTTGTGACACGAATCATACGTATTACTCAAGTATTGAAAGAGGTAACCGATCAAATGAAGGAAGAAGTTAAACTTTCAATCTAAAAAATGCAATTTCGAAATTCCTTTGTTTAGATTGTCAAGATTTTAAAGAATTATTCTTGTCATAAAAAAAGTTAAAATGCTGTATGTCAAAGATTTTTTTTAACTTTGCCCTCCATTTATTAAACAAGTAATATCATGGCAAGAAATACAACAGACAACAGCACAAGTGAATTCAACAAAATAGTAGTGGGTACAAAAATCCATGGAGAAGTTGAAACACAAGGAGATATTAGAATTGACGGAGGCATTGTAGGTACAATGAATATTCAAGGCAAACTTGTTTTAGGTCCTAAAGGAACTATTGAAGGAGAAATAAAATGTAAGAATGCCGAAATATTAGGCAGTATTACTGGTGAAATTACCGTTACCGAATTATTATCGTTAAAAGCTAGCGCAAAAATAAAAGGAGATATTATTACTAATAAGATTTCCATTGAGCCTGGCGCCACCTTAACAGGTACTATTAATATGGAAAACGATCCAAGTGGACATAAAATAGGACAAGCAAATGCCCAAGAAAAATCCCCCGCTAAATAATTTCATTCAATACTCCTCCATGGCATTCCAAATGGGAGTTATCATATTTGGTAGTGCCTTGGGTGGTGTTAAGCTTGATGAATACACCAAATCGCATCAATATATCAGCTTCGAATTCCCTATTTTCACCCTTAGTTTTACCATTTTAGGGGTAGTAATTGCTATGTATTTTTTTATCAAAGACCTTTTTAAGAACACAAAATAATTGCATTATACAGCATATCATCGTTACGATAGCTCTTGGAATTATAAACAATAAGTTTTAAACATATGAAACGAGCATGACAAATTTTAATCTTAATATGACCCACAGGGGCATGATTAAAATATTGTTATGTGACTACATATCACCTAATCAATAATTTTAAACATATGAAACGAACATGACAAATTTTAATCTTAATATGACCCACAAGGGCATGATTAAAATATTGTTATGTGACTCCATATCACCTAATTAATATTTTATAAATATGAAATCATTTATGATTCGCCTTTTGGCAATTACCGCGTTTACAGAAATAATAGCATTGGGTTGGTGGTTTGCCATGCCTCCACAATGGGTGACACCAGTTCTTCCTGTACTACCAATATTCTTTATGTCGGTAACCTTACTTATTCACAAAGGATTTGTGGGAGCAATTAACTTACGACCACAACAGTTTGTAACCCGATTTATGCTAATAACCACAATCAAGCTACTTTCTTTTTTGGCGCTTTTACTGGTTTATGCTTTGCTATTTAAGGACGATGCCATGCAGTTTCTATTAAGCTTCTTTGTGCTATACCTTATCTTTTCGGCATTTGAAGTTGTGGCGGTAATGAATCTGAATAAAAGAGATACCGATAATTAGTAGGCTTTAGAAATTTACCTACTTCACCTCCACCTTGCGAATTGCCCCACTATTAGGGTAAAACTGTACTTTCGAATATTTTGCTGGCAAACTTGTAACCACTCCAAATTGGGCAATCAAAAAGGAAGCCTCCGCTTTTAGTGTCTCTGTTTGCTTAATCGTAAATTTAGCATATTCAGGAATACGATAATAGAAACCATGTTTCCCATCTCCATTGGAGTTGCTTTTTGCAAATTTTTCCAAATTCTTGGTGTTTCTTGCTCTATCAATATGAATATATACCATATCGCCAGGGGCATTGTCATCCTTTACAATTCCTAATGTTCGAGAAAACTTAAACAAAGGAATGGACGCTGAATACAAATCAGATTTGGGTAAATAATAATAGCGGAAATGCATTACTTCAGATTCTGTTATTCCTACAAACATCATCATATATTCTTTCTCTAACTTTTCAAGCTCTTCACTCATAAATTTTACTGTGGCTTCCGAATAGGGAACCTCTTGGGCACCAGTTAAAATATCTAATCTCTGCTCCTTTATTTTCATGATAAAATCAGCAGCTTCTTTGGCTTTCTGCTCCATCGATTTTTCCACCATGCTTCGCTTCAACGTTCTCTTCTCTATCGTTACTGTATCCATACTTATTTGCTCGATAATAGTATCAACACGCTCCACTAAATTGTTGTCAGCAAAATACTTAAACGTTTCCGAATAATCAATTTTCTTTCTATTGCTGCTCTCCTTTTTATCCTGCTCAACCTTTTTATCACTATTATCATTCAAATCTTGTATCAAACCCGACTCGCTTAATGCAATCATCATACTTTTTGCTTTGATGGGGTTATACTTTTTCAAATCAACATAATAGTACTGCTCAGGATCAGGCTCAGCATAAGTATTTATTGATATATCAGTCAAGTCATAAGTGGTAATATTCTTTAATACAGGATCTTTTATCCCCAGATATTTTGATGCATATTTAGCATAGGGTCCCGAAATTTTATCAACGCGAGTAACCGTAATATCTATTGTAAGCACCGTACGAGGCAATGAATAATAAAAACCAGCTGTTTTTGGAGCTTCTGTATTCTCACCTATGGGAATCACATTATAAGTAGAACAAGCTGACAGCATGATAATAAGAAGCCCAGAAATAAAATATTGTAGTTTCATAATTTGTCTAATCTGTTTGAAAATAACTTTACGTAAATAATAGAAAAAGGTTCGCTTGAAAAGCTCTTTTTAGTTGGCTATTTCATTATTTGGCGTGCTCTGCTAAAAACATTTTTCTAAAACTTTACTGAAAGTCGAACATTTAATTGACGAGAGGTAAGATAATTTGGAATGCCATAATATGCACCATTCACATCGCTTATCCACATATAGGATAAGGTATTATCTATTTGTAAAAGATTAAACACTTCTAAACTTATCCATACCGATTTGAAATGACGCAAAGCACTTTTGGCTCTAAACTCAGCATCTTCACTTATTAGCTGCTTAGAAAAACCAATATCAACACGGCGATAAGCTGGATAACGACGCGTTTGTTGATAACGCTTATGTGTAGGTGGCCCGAAGGGTAATCCTGTGGCATACACCAAGTTTATATGCACTTTAAAAGTAGGATAACCAGGCATATAATCTTGAAAGAATAGATTAAACGAAAAACGCTGGTCGGTGGGTCGAGGAATAAATCCAGGCTCCACCTTATTGCTATCTACCGGAGTATTATCAACGGTAATTCCTGGTTGTATTTTCTCACCTGCTGCATTATAATAATCAAAATAATAATCGTCCTTAATATCTTCCATAGTTTTCATCAAAGATATCCCCACCCACGACTCGGCATTCTTTACAAACTCTCCATTTAGCTTAAGATCAATACCTGTGGCGTACCCTACTGCATTATTTTCTGCAAAATAACGAATGCGCACATCATCAATTTCGTAGGGAATTAAGTCCCACATATATTTATAATACACCTCTGTAGTAAACTTAAACGGGCGATCCCATGCCTTAAAAACAAAATCACTTCCTGCTACAAAATGGAGCGATTTTTGGGCTTTAATATCGTGGTTTACTTGCCCATCAAGCCCCCGCATCTCTCGATAAATAGGAGGCTGCGAATACATACCTGTAGCCAGGCGAAAACCCACATTCTTTTTCCAATGGGGCTTAATAAATAGATTTATTCTAGGACTCAGCAATACTTCATTACTAAAGTCCCAATAATTGGCACGTACACCTGCGTTCAAACTATATTGTGTAGTAGTATCAAACTTTTGAAAGACCCATACTTTTTGCATATAAGCGGAATACCTATTGGAAGGAATATAGTTTTGAGAACGTATTACTTCATTCATTTCAATTTCGTTTGGGCGTGTATAGCCCGGAATCATTCCCCCAATATTATCTTTAGGATGCGGTAATACAAAACCTGCTGAATCTAACATCGACCACTCACTTAGCTGATCATCAATTATATCATGTCTTATTATAGCGCCCCACGACAAGGACTTAAATACTCCACGATGCTGTAAAGAAATCACACGGCCATCCAAATAATTTCGTGCATGATCCAAATATGTCCCCACACCCTTATTAAATGCCACCTGTCCAAAATCATCCTTTCCCAAATCATTTTCCAATACATCTAGCCAGTACTGCCCCATGATATCGTAAGTTTCTGACTCCAAAGTACGATAGGCCGAAAGCGTAAAGCGCAAATCCAAATCACGCTTATGATACCTTCCGGTAAAAGCACCCATATACGACTGAAAACGATCCACCTCATGTCCATCAAAATACACGGTAAACCGCAAGGCCTCAAATAAACTACCAAAATTAGTTTCCCTATTCTGTGGTGTTATCTGATAATTATTGACAGAGTAGTTTCCCAGAAAACTTATTTCAAACTCTTCTGAAATATCATAGGAAAGATATGTTTGCACATCGGTGGCGTTAGTCTTAAAATCACCATCCGTATCAAGGCTCTTTAATACATAATTATTAGTTTTATATCGTACACCTATCAAATAACGAAAACGCTGCTTTGCTCCTACGCCCTCTACATGGACTGAGCCTCCAAGCAAACTGGCAGCAAAAGAGCCAGCAAATTTCTTTGGCCTACGATACTCAATATCCAAAACTGATGACATCTTATCACCATAATAAGCATCGAAACCACCAGCTGAGAAATTTATAGACTTCACTAAATCGCTGTTAGGAAAAGGCAATCCTTCCTGTTGACCAGCTTTAATAAGCATTGGCCTAGGCACTTCAATACCATTTACATAAACCAGATTTTCGTCAAAGTTTCCTCCACGAACCGAATACTGTGAGCTCATTTCATTGCGCGAAGCTACTCCCGGCATTTGCTTAATAATACCAGAAATTACATCTCCCGAAACCACAGGAAGGAATTCCATTTCCTTTGGATCAATTTTATTTATTCCATCATATTCATGACGCTTGGCAGTAATATCAACCCCTTCCATCTCTATGGATTGATCGAGGGTGATAATAAACTCCTTACGCTCACCATCTTTTAATATTACAGTCGTATCATATGACTTAAAGCTAACATGAGAAAAATGAATTACCACTTTTTTATTGGAGGGTATTTTTAATGAAAAACTTCCATCATTTGCTGTGGCAGTTCCCCCTGACGAACCCATTATAGAGATATTGGCTGAAGGATTAAAGGCCTTTCCATTTTTATCCAATACTTTACCGTACACCTCTGCCTGTTGAGCTGTAGCTGCAATTACCTGAAACACAAATAATACAATGAAAAGTATGCGCATAAATAGTTCGTTCCTTAAAGCTGTGCAATTTACAATTTTCTAAACTGCTAAAAACCGAAAATATTGTATTACTTTAAATCATCAATCAAAGCTATATACTCCTTCATACACTCGTCAGCAGACTTACCTTTAAGCTTTTCCCAAGAGCGATATTTTGCAATTGCCTTAAAATCAAATCCACCCGGCTTTTGGGCTGTATTATCACCATCGGTGGCTTGTTTGTATAGACTGTATATCTTCAGTAAAATATCATTTGCTGGTCTTTCAGTCAAGCTTTTAGAATTGGCTACCGCAACTTCAAATTGTTCTTTTAATTCCATTTTGTATATCGTTAATAAATTAGAGCATAAAAGTAATGAAAAATGGAACTATTATGAGCGTGGAAATATAAAATTAAACAAAATCAAATTAGCCCTCCACTTGTTTCATAGAAAATTGCAAACGCTTACGTTTCAGGTCAATTCCAACCACCTTAATCATTACTTTCTGGTTTAACTTCACCACATCATTGGGGTCGGAAATAAACTGATTGGCCATTTCACTAATATGCACCAACCCATCTTGATGTACGCCCACATCTACAAAAGCACCAAAGGCGGTGATATTAGTAATTATTCCGGGTAGCACCATTCCTTCATGTAAATCTTCCACTCTATGTACGCTGGCATCAAACTCAAAAAAGTCGAATTTCTTTCGAGGATCCCGTCCCACTTTTAATAATTCCTCAAGAATATCTTTTACTGTAAATAAGCCAACACCATCTTTTACAAGCTCCTTTGGGTCAATATCTTTAAGCACCTCTGCATTTCCCACCAGTTGATCAATAGTAATACCATACTGCTTGGCAATTTGTTTTACTATAGCATATGACTCTGGATGAACTGCAGTATTATCCAAAGGGTTATCTGAATCGCTAATGCGAATAAAACCTGCAGCCTGTTCAAATACTTTAGCTCCAAAACGCGGCACTTTCCTCAATTCGTTACGATTATTGAATGCTCCATTTTCGTTTCGGTATTTAATAATATTCTGAGCCAAAACCGGGCCCAAGCCTGAGACATATTGCAATATCTCTTTACTAGCTGTATTTAGCTCCACACCTACCTGGTTTACTGCACTTGACACCACATCTGTTAATGCCAATTGCAAAACTTTTTGATCCACATCATGTTGATACTGCCCCACACCAATGGCCTTGGGCTCAATCTTTACCAATTCTGCCAAAGGGTCCATCAGTCGCCTACCAATGGAAACAGATCCACGCACCGTAATATCATAATCAGGAAATTCATCACGAGCCACTTTAGATGCCGAGTATACCGAAGCGCCATTCTCATTCACCATCAATGCCATCACCTTACGATCAAACTGAATTCTTCGAATGAGCGACTCCGTTTCACGCCCTGCCGTACCATTACCAATGGCTATAGCTTCTATTTTATATGTACTCACCAATTGAGCAATCTTTTTTATGGACTGTTTTGATTCGCGCTGTGGAGGATGCGGATAAATAGTTTCGTTATGCATTAGCTTTCCTTGCTCGTCCAAGCAAACTACCTTACAGCCCGTACGAAAACCTGGATCGATGGCCAAGATTCGCTTTTGCCCCAATGGGGGAGCTAATAATAATTGTTTCAAGTTTTCGGCAAAAACTTTAATAGCTTTTTTATCTGCCTGCTCTTTAAGCTCTTTGCGCAACTCCGTTTCCAATGATGGTGCAATCAAACGTTTGTAGGAATCAGCAGCAGCCTTTTCAATAATATCCTCTGTAACCGAAGGGTGACGTAATACACCACGCAGAATTAACTCCATTGCTTTATCTTCCAAAGGACGGATCTTCAACTTCAGCACTCCTTCACGCTCGCCACGAAACATGGCTAAAATACGATGTGAAGGAAGCCTTTTTACTTTCTCCGACCAATCGTAATAGTTTTGATAGGTTCGATTTTCATCTTCCACCTTACTTACTTTTTTGGCCACAAAATCGGCTTGGGTTTGAAACAATCTTCGTAGGGACGAACGCACATGAACACGCTCACTAATCCATTCAGCAATAATATCTCTAGCTCCTGCTATGGCATCATCCAAATCCTCCACACCATTTTTGCCAATCATACGATCAGCTTTAAACTCAAAATCAGGTACATTTTGTGCCATAATCATTCGCGCCAGAGGTTCTAATCCTTTTTCGCGAGCTATTGATGCTCTTGTTTTGCGTTTGAGCTTATAAGGCAAATACAAATCTTCCAAGGCCGCCAAATCACCTGCTGTTGTTATCTTCTGTATCAATTCCTTATCGCTAATATCTTGCTCAATCAAACTCTTCAGTATAGCTTCTTTTCTTCTTGCAATCTCATTAAATCGCTTAAAACTATCGCGGATATTACCAATAGCAACTTCATCTAAACCACTGGTATGCTCCTTACGATAGCGGGCAATAAATGGAATTGTAGCTCCACCCACTAATAATTGCAAGGTATTCTGCACAGCAATACGATCCAAGTTTAATTCTTTGGAAATAATTCTTAGGGCTTGTTCGGTCATAGTCTTCAATATTTCAATTTGCAAATTAACGGAAAAAGGCTTTAAGGAGGGGCTTATAAATTATTTCTAGAGCCAATAAATAAATATTTTTTATCATATTAGTTTTATATTAGTTAATATTTTATTTTTGCATACATTAATTTTGTTTTTAACCAAAACAAATTGAAGAAACATAACAATCAAAAAGACATATTATGAACGTTAAAAGAGTAGCAATTCAGGTGGTATTATTAATCGCTGTTGTATTTCTTACCTTTAAGATTTACAGTAGTATAATGGAGCCTGTGCGCTTTAAATCCGTAATAGCACAACGCGAAGACGTAATAAAACAACGACTTAGCTATATTAAAACACTTGAGATTGAATATAAAAAGATCAACTCTGATTATACCAGTAGCTTTGACACATTAATTGATTTTTACAATAATGGCTTGATGCCATTGGTGCTAAAACATGGAAGTGTTCCTGATACTTTAACCGAGCTGCAAGCTTTGGAAATGGGTCTTATTACTCGTGACACGACACATATAGCAATTAAAGACACCTTGTTTATAGGCCTTGCTGATTTTAATATTAATAAAATTAGATTTGTGCCATTTACTCATAACAAAAAGAAATTCGGACTTAAGTCTGGTTATGTTATGCGTGCAAACTTCAAACTTCCCGTTTTTGAGGTTCGTTGCGAAATGAAAGATTATCTTTCTGATATTGAACAACAAGAGCTACTGCTTAATGAAATTA
This sequence comes from Bacteroidales bacterium, assembly GCA_023146135.1. Taxonomy (GTDB): domain Bacteria; phylum Bacteroidota; class Bacteroidia; order Bacteroidales; family UBA1556; genus UBA6267. The sequence continues at coordinate 750 of JAGLCR010000049.1, read as the reverse complement.
ATATTATTATTGATGAAGAGAAATTTCCTGGCCTAATATTAGGATCATTGGAAGAGCCTTCAACTGATGGTAACTGGTAAACCTTGAATGCGATTCAAAAAATATCCAATGCTGAAGTAGAGAAATCTGCATTAGAAAAGTATATCTTGTCCATCAATCTACGTATTGATGGGCTTTCTTTTTTGATTATGAATCATGAAAAGAAAGCCATTCATATGGAATCATTCGAATGGTTGAATGCTACAGATTGGAATAAAAGCCTAGATAATATTTCATTACTTTTTGAAGACCATGACCTCTTAAAACTTTCATTTTCTAAATGCCTTATCTTTATAGCATCAACCGACAGTATGCTAATACCTAATAACTTGTATAAAGAAGATAAGGCCAAGTCTCTTTTCAATCAATATTTAGGACTAGAAAATCAAAGTATCTTTTCCGATGAAATTGACCATTTAGAGTCAAAGATTAATCTTGTCTTTGGTTTGGATAGTAAAATCACAAAAGCAATAAACTCGCATTATAATAATGTTGAATGGCATCATTTTTCGCAATTTCTTATAGTCCGCTCGCTAAAAACCATCGAGCATAATAATGAAGTAGTATTACGCTTTGAGAATGGCTATTTTGAAGCCGTTGCCATTAATAATAATAAACTTGAAGCACATAACTACTTCACATTTAATAGTTCTGAGGAGTTTATATTCAACCTTTTAAGTTTTGTAAAACAAATTGGTTTTGATGTCAATA
>JAGLCR010000048.1 GCA_023146135.1 Bacteroidales bacterium | reverse complement strand
TCAAATAAAAACAGCCTCTTAGGTTTGCCATCAGCCCTTTTAAATATGAGCTTAGTTTCGGTATAAGAAGCCGAAAGCGTCATGCTTAAACTAGGGTTTTTAGGGAGTTGAACACCATACTTCCCCCAATATTTTACAAAAGCAATATTACTAGGTGAGCGCCAAGCTACTTCACCGTTAATAGCTTTTTGGGGCAATTGAGTAGATGTATTTAGAAATAGGTCTTTCAAGTTGTTTTTTTGCAAAAATATTCAATTTAATAAAACAATAAAACATTATTGTAAATTTATACCAATTATGACTCAGAATGGCTGTTAAGTAAATTGGAATATATTTCTTTTACACAAGGTAAAAAAATTTCTAAACATACGAGTCGAAGCATAGATTTGGTATAGTAATACAATAAGCTGAATTCGATAACTGTTACGCTGCACCGCAGTTTTTCCCCAATAATCTATAAGCCTGTAATTGGCGATGCCCATCTATGAGTTCAATCTTTTCTCCACTTGTCTGACAGAAATAAGTTGCAACAAACCATTATTTTTAATACTTTTGACAAGCTCCTGAATATGAGTACTGATATTTTTGATATTCTTTATCGTTTCCATATTTTTAACCTTTTTGGTAAAAAAATAAAATTATGTGAAAAAAATTAAGTGTGCTATAACTAGGCTTCAAGGTTAGATGAATCTTTTATAGAGGTTACGCTGCTCTGCAGCTTGGTATATAGTAAAAATAAAAGGAGTAGTACCCTACAATCTATATGGAATAGAGATAAAGAAAATAATAAAAGGATAAAAAGGGTCAGAGACCCGCAACCTCTATAAAATACACAATCCACCTTACTCCTCAATCAAAAACTTGGTACTATACAGCATCTCCATATTCCTATCGCGGATATATACATAAAATGGCGGATGGATATTATTGGGTAATTTGATGCTTGTATAGTTCCAAAAATAATTACCATCTGGCATTTCGGGCGCTTGATAGTCTAGTTTTTGTTCAAATATTTTGTCTTTATCATCTTCATCTCTAATGATGATCATAAACCATTTGAGGTTGGCTAAAGACTGCTCATAGCGCGTAATATAAAACTCTAGCTCGCCTCCTATTCCTTCTTTTTTATAGGCCACCGAGGTAATCATCCCCGAACTCGCATTACGTGAATTCCCATAATCCGTGCCATCAATTCGCGTCACTTGATAACCATTTATCGTTCTGGTTTCGCTGTCTACCCATGTTTTATTCGTCAGTTGTGGGTCTATCTCTTCTATATTCTGAGAAAACCCTAAAACAGTTATTAAAACTATGCTTGCTATTAAATATATCCTTTTCATTCGTTTGTTTTTTTTATTCATTCACTATTCATCATTCACTAATCACCATTCACTATTCACTATTCACCATTCACTATTGATTCTTGGCTGTTGCTGTTGGCCTTTCCACTTTCCACTTTCCGCTTTTAACTCATACCCATTCTGCTAATTTACAAAAAACAACGTTAAATTCAGGTTTTTACTACTTTTGCTTCCTGAAATAAAAAAACAAAATGGATAAACTTCTGAAAATACTTAGATATGTAAAAGCTTATAAAGGCTATGCATTTTTAAATATCTTTTTTAACATATTGGCGGTTATTTTTTCGCTAGCTTCCTTTGCCGTATTTATGCCTGTTTTAAATATGCTTTTCCAAAATCAAGAAATCCCTGATAGCAAGCAAGAGTTGAACTGGTCCGATTTTGATTCTTTAAAAGACAATTTCAACTATTTCTCGGGAAAAATGATTAGCGAATATGGTCCTTTAGAAACCTTATTCTATATCTCTTTAGTCATCCTAGGGCTCTATTTCTTAAAAAATCTTTTCCGCTATTTGGCTATGTTTTTCTTAGCTCCTATTCGTAATGGCGTGGTAAGAGACCTAAGAAACGATATGTATAAGAAGAGCATGATATTACCTATTAGCTATTTTAACGAAAAACGAAAAGGCGATATCATCTCGCGTATGACTTCGGATGTTTTAGAGGTGGAATGGTCGATCATGAGCTCATTAGAAGCCGTTTTTAGAGAGCCAATAGCTATTGTGGCTTCTATTGCGGTCTTGTTTTATATGAGTCCTTCCCTCACCCTTTTTGTGATGATATTACTACCTATTAGTGGTTTTTTGATTGGTCAGATAGGCAAAAGCCTCAAGCGCACCTCCGATAAAAGCCAAAAAGAAATGGGCATCATCCTTAGTATTATTGAGGAAACCATTAGCGGTTTAAGAATCATCAAAGGATTTACGGCTATTGGCAGCACCGAAAAAAAATTCAAAGCCGTTAACCAAAACTATACCAACCTGATGATTAAGCTTTACCGCAAACGCGATTTAGCTTCGCCTTTAAGCGAATTCCTAGGCGTTACGGTTGTCGTTATTATTTTATGGTATGGTGGTAAATTGATTTTAAGCGAAAATTCTGCCATGGATGCCGCCGCGTTTTTAGTATATCTGGGTATCTTTTCACAAATTCTAAATCCGGCTAAAGCCATTACTGCGGCTTATTATAATGTGCAAAAGGGCGCTGCTTCGGTAGAGAGAATCGAAGGGATTTTAGATGCCCCCGAGATTATTGAACAAAAATCTGATGCCGTCAACAAAAAAGAATTTACAAATTCCATTATTTACAAAGACTTACAATTCTCATATAATAAAGGCACTAAAGTTTTAAAGGAAATAAACCTCAGCATTCAAAAAGGCAAAACCATCGCATTGGTTGGCGCATCTGGTGGTGGAAAGTCTACCATGGCAGATTTATTACCTCGCTTTTACGATCCTGAGAGCGGCAGTATCTCCATTGATGGTATTGATATTAAGGATATTGTGATAGATGATTTACGCGGATTAATGGGCATAGTAACCCAAGAATCAATCCTTTTTAACGATACGGTTTTTAATAATATTGCTTTAGGTATAGAAGACAAAGTGAGTAAAGAAGACGTGATTGCAGCCGCTAAAATTGCCAATGCCCACGAGTTTATCGAACAAATGGAAAATGGCTATGAAAGTTTTATTGGCGACCGTGGACAAAAACTCTCTGGCGGCCAACGTCAGCGTTTAAGCATTGCGCGTGCGGTTCTTAAAAACCCGCCTATTATGATCCTAGACGAAGCCACCTCAGCTTTGGATACCGAATCGGAAAGACTGGTACAGCAAGCGCTTGAAAACATGATGAAGAACCGTACTTCGCTAGTGATTGCTCACCGCTTATCTACCATACAACATGCCGATGAAATAGTAGTTATAGACAAAGGGGAAATTGCCGAAAGAGGCTTACACGATGACTTATTAAGAAAAGATGGTATTTATAAGAGGTTACATAGTATGCAGGCTTTTGCTTAGGGGTGCTGGGTGCTTCCCGATAGCTATCGGGATGGGTGCTGGGTGCTAGTTTCTGGGTGCTGGGTGCTGGGTCAAAACCCATAAGACAAAGTAGCACTCACATAACGACCTATGGAAACCTGATCGGAACTCACCATATGCTGCTCATCAAAAATATTATCCAAACTAGCAGCTACGGAAAATCCTTTATAGAACTGATAAGCTATATGGATATCTACGCCCAATAAGGCCTCAACTACAAAGGTATTCTGTTCATCTAAATACATTTTATCTTGCCCATGAATAGTCAAGGAAGAGGTCCATTTACGGTAATTTAAAATCGTGGTGAAATTAGCCATATTACTAGGGGTATAAGTCAGGTTCTTCGTCTGCAATTCGGGTCTTTCCTCAAACTCTTTTATAGTAGATTGGTTATGGGTATAATTGAGTTTAAACTGTAAGGAATTACTCAAATGATATTGCAGTTCTGCTTCTAAGCCATAAATTTCGACTAAAGAAATATTTTCTTTTTGATAAATCTTTTTTCTGCCACCAAACAAACTCTCTCCAGTGGCTACATAATACATAAAATCCTTCCCTTGCGAATAATAGGCATTTGCCGTAAACAATAGCTTCGAATATCGAAATCTACTTCCTAGTTCAATACTATTAATCACCTCAGGCTTTAAAAGAGGATTGGCCAATTTATAGCCGATATTTATAAATCCCGTTCGACTCAAATCATCCAAAGCAGCGGCTCTAAACCCACGAGAAGCAACAGTATATACATTTACAGCATCACTAATATCGTATTGGAAAGACAAGCTTGGACTCCATCCTTGCCAAGCCTTCTCATCTAAGTCACCCGTAAAAGGTCCCATAAAATCGGTAGCAGAAGTAGGATCCTCCACCAAAAAAGCGCCTTCATAAAATTTAATATAAGCCATTTGAATAGCGGCGATGCTTCTAAACCTATCCGTAAACGAAATCTCATCTTGTAGATATACATTAAAATGATTCATCTTGCCTTTATTGATCACCTGATCGCTACTCGTTTGATAACTATCCACGCCATTTACCGAACCATTCCTAAAATCAAATCCCAGACTCCAACTCTGAGTACCAAAGCTACGGTTTAACGAAGTCAATACGCCATAATCTACCCTATCGGAATTAACATGAACCAATGAATAGTTTCCTTTTTTTATTTTCTCTATCTGCCGCTGATAGGCTTCAAGTTGATAAAAAGCATTCACATCTAATTGAAAACCCGAAAAACTATGTCTTAATTTCGACTTAAAGAAATGGGTATCATAATCGGCTGTTTCGCCATCAGGAAGTCGGATTTTTGTGCCTTGTCCCCTATGGTCGTTATAATAATTATATTCCATCTCCACTAGGCTATTCTCCGAAAACAAATAGCCCAAACGGATATTCGCGGCCTTTTCGTTCAAAAAAACTGCTGTATCACTGGCCTCTCTAATACTATCGGGTACAGTCATATAACCATCACTTTTTAATACTCTAGCTGCCAGTGCATAATAAAAACTATTGGCTGTATCATTCAAACGATGCATAAAACTAAAAGCCCCACTTACAGTATTATAACTGCCATAATTGATATTGGCAATCCCACCAATGCCTTTTTGATTGGGGCGTTTGGTAATTAAGTTGATGGTTCCTCCCATGGCATGGCTCCCATAAATTGACGAACCTGGTCCTTTTACGACTTCAATATGATCTATATCCAGATTGATGATACGGTTCCAATTTACGCCACCTCCATCCGATTTATTGATGGGCACACCATCAATCAGGGTCAGCTGCCGGCCTGGCTCCGAGCTTACCACACCTCGCATGCCCACTACCGATTTACCAAAAATACCAAATGGCCTATTTACAAAAACACCATTGCTA
>JAGLCR010000047.1 GCA_023146135.1 Bacteroidales bacterium | reverse complement strand
TTAAGTTTAGATGCGTTTGCCCTAGTTGTTGTTTAAATTCAAATAATAAAGCTATTCTTATTCTGCTAACTTTGCAGCAAACAAATAGGAATAAAATTCGCTTTTGAAAGAAATACTCATATATACGCATAAACGCACGAGCCGAGTACTCTATATTTTTAACCATATTTTGGGAGAAATGTTGGGACTACAGCCGCGCTGTATTCATGATAAAGACGAATTTGAAGCTTATATAGGAGCAAAGCTGAATTATTCGTTTCAAGCCTTTGGCGAAGAGCTATTTGTTATGGCAGACGACTTGCTATTCGAACGTGGAATCTCCGATCATGAAATTACTTTTGGTGAGTATAATGACCATAAGTGCTTTTTTATGACTTACAATAAAAAGTCGGCATATAATTTTGATTTATTCTCGGCCTCATTTTATTTATTAACTCGTTACGAAGAGTATTTACCTTTTATAAAGGATAAGTATGGTCGTTTTGATGCAGAGGAAAGTTTGGCCTTTGAAAAAGGTTTTCTGGATAAGCCTTTGGTAAATATTTGGGCAATAGATTTGGCTAATAAACTTCAAATTGCTTTTCCTAGTTTGGAAATACTTAAGTCTGAATATAGGTTTATTACCACCATTGATGTTGATGCAGCCTTTGCTTATCGACATAAAGGGATGCTCCGAACCATGGGAGCCTATGCCAAAGATTTGTTGGCATTGGATTTTCAAGAGATGAGAAATCGGACCACAGCAATATTGAAAAAGCAAGATGATCCTTTCGATACATTTGATTATCAATTTGCTGTTCATAGAAAATACAATCTTAATCAAATATATTTCATTCTTTTTGCCGACTACGGCACCAATGACAAAAACACCCCCACGCATAGCCGGATATTTAGAGAGTTGGTGCGTTGGATTGCCGACCATGCCGATGTGGGAATACATCCCTCTTTTACCTCCAATTCAGTATCTGGAAAATTAAAAAATGAGATAATTAATTTGAGTAAAACGCTTCATAGAGAGGTTGTAAAAAGTAGGCAGCATTTCTTGATTTTACACCTGCCAAGTACTTATCGTAATTTGATTAATCAGGGAATAACAGATGATTATTCCATGGGTTATGCTTCGCAAATTGGTTTCCGTGCCTCCATTTGCTCTTCATTTCTTTTTTATGATTTGGAAATGGAGAATACAACAACCTTGCGTATTCATCCTTTTGCAGCCATGGAAGGAACCCTGCGTGATTATAATCAACTTAATACTGAGGAGTCTATCGCTAGGTATAAAAAAATAATAGCTGAGGTGAAACAGGTGGGAGGTACTTATATAAGTATTTGGCATAATGAATCCTTGAGTGACAAAAAGCGGTGGAAAGGCTGGCGAGAGGTTTATGAAAAAATGATTGAATATGCGCTTTCATAAGATTCAGTTTGTCGTACTGCTGATAATAATTGCCCTATCTATATCTTGCACTACAGAGATTAAACTTGCTCGTAGCATTCAAAAAGATATGAATCAGATATCTGTGCTTTGTGATTATCCCGACCATATCATACTTACTAATTCATTATTGGAGCTTCCTAATAATATGAGTGAGGAGGAGAGTAATGCTTTTTACGACTCGGCCTATTCTAATAGTCAGTATATTAGGTATATTGATGATACTATTTTTTTACGAAAATTTAAAGAATATAGCAAGTCAATCTTTGAAAACTATAATGTGAATTATTATGAAGAAGAAGATATTGATGCATTCTTGAGTTCGGCAGGAGAGCTCTATATAATTAATTATAAGCAGTTGGAGTTAGAGGAGCGTTGGGAAAATTACCATGATAAAGAATGGTTTGGCAATATGTTGTACGAAGAGGACTTCTGGATTATGGGCCTTTCACTTAACGCTTGGATTGATGTTGCCAAAATAAATGACACAGTAGAAATTCAAAGGCATTTGTATATCGAAAGCGTATTGGTGGATGAAGTGGATGGAATGTTTTTTCAAAACCAATGGACAGGAGATGTGAATTATCAGTATAGACTTGATTCGTTGGAAGTAAGTGATGTTGGAGAGTTGCAATACCAGTCGGCTGATGAGTTTAGTTACCATGTTATCAATTTTGTGATTAATAAAGAAATTCGTGACCGCTTAAATTCTTTAGAAGAATTGGAGCCAATGAATGAATGGTTTCTTAGCCCTGGCTCTGGACGCCTAATCCCAAGGGCAAAGTAAAAGGTGTATTTTTAGTTTTAGCTAGTTTTATTTCTGATTAGTTAAAAGAAAATTCTATATTCAAGTCAATCAGGTAAATACAAATATTCATTGAAAACACATATTTAATGTTATTTGAATAACAGAAAAAACTACATTTGCTCAGTACTATTTTTAACCTGCACAATTAATCTATTTCGACTTATGGAAAATCAAGAAACAGTGAATGAAAAGAGCTATGATATTAGTTTTTTTAAGCCTACCACCGAATTGGCTCGATCAAATAGAAACCTTGCCATTGGCTTGCTATTAGTTTGGATGATTTCAATTTTCGGTTTTCATATTTGGCTACGTATCATAGAAACACCTACCCCTGAAAAAGCCTATACTCAATACGAAATGGTTTGGGATAATATAAAGTTAGGACAGGCAACGGTATCAGAGAAGCAGATTTATATTAAATCAGCACTTTCGGTTCTGGGGAAGGTTACTTTAGATAAAGAATCACGTATTTTTTTAAATACAAGTGTTAATAAAATAACAGAAGAACTTGTTCCAGAAAATGAAAAGAGTGATTTCAAAAATAAAATAGCGGCATTTAAGTTGAAAAAGTTTGGCGAAGATCAATACCAAGAACTAAAAAAGGATTTAGGTTCGTCCGCTGCAAAATACATTGGTGTAGAGGATTATTCGTTGGAAGCAAAACTAATACCCCTTGAATTAGTAGCTGCTGAGTCGTACAATATGGATTATGATAATATTGCACTTGTGATGGCAAAGTACCTTATACACAATCAATCTTATTTAACTGATTTTACTTTCCTTGGTTTCCCTTTCCACTATTTCTATACAGCCGTTTTTCTACTGGTTTTATTTGTTGGGCTTTGCCTATACTACTGCATCGCCATTCAGAAGATCATCAACAGGCTTGGAATTGAAGAATAAGTACTAGAATTCATAATTATTATATCGAATTGAAAAATAGACAACAATGAAAAAACTATATATATTATTAGCCTTACTTAGCCCGACCTATCTTTTTGCAGCGGCATCAAACGAGTTGGAAGGCGACTTCAAGCTTGGACCTGCAATTATACTAATAGTGATACTTGCACTGTTTATTTTGGTTGGTTTTCTTTTTCAAGCAAAAGACACTAATGATTTTTTTGCCGCAGGACGCAAAATATCAAAAGTAGGGTCAGGAATGGCAATCGCTTCCAACTGGATGAGTGCAGCTTCTTTCTTAGGTATGGCCGCCTTAATGTATGGAACAGGCTATAATGGATTGGCCTATGTAATAGGTTGGACAGGCGGCTATGTTTTGCTATTGATATTGATGGCAGGGCAAATTCGAAAGTATGGTAAATATACCGCTGCCGATTTTATAGGCGATCGCTTTTATTCAAAGTCATTGCGTATTACTGGTGCCATCGTGGCAATTCTTATATCCATTGCATATTGTGTGGGTCAGTTTGGCGGTATTGGCTTATTATTCCAATGGATTCTCGGAATTCCTTACGGATGGTCGGTGGTAATAGGAGGTTCGGTTGTGCTTACCTATACGCTGATATCAGGAATGTTAGGTGTAACAAAAAACATGCAAATACAATACGTCATTATTATTATTTCGTTTATTATACCATTATTCCTACTTACTTATAAGTTTGATTATTTTTGGCTGCTTCCACAAATTGGTTATGGTTCGGTAGTTACTGATATCGTAAATGGAATACCTGCACCTGAAATTGCTGGAATGGTAAATTCCTTCGGTAATGATTTTGCCATTACCCCAAGCCCAGAGTATGCAATGCCATGGGATCCATCTTCAGGACAAAGTTATTTCCAGTTTATGGCTATTGCCTTTTCGTTAATGGTAGGAACTGCTGGTTTGCCACACGTGATTCAACGTTTTTATGTTGTGCCTAAGGTGAGCGACGCGCGATGGTCGGTAGTATGGGGATTATTCTTTATCTGTATTCTTTATTGGAGTGCGCCTGTGTATTCAGCATTAGGAACTATTCTTTCGGCAAGTCCAGAAGTGGGTAAGCTTTCAAAAGATGCCATTGTTGTATATACGGCTCAGTTAGGTAATATCAACCCATTGATTGTTGGCTTATTAGCCGCAGGTGGTGTTTCCGCTGCTTTTTCTACCGTTTCAGGACTACTCGTTGCAGGTGCTTCTGCTTTCTCGCACGATTTGTATGTTAAAGTAATAAACCCCGACTGTTCGCCTAAAAAACAACTGATGATGGCTCGTTTGGCAACCATCCTTATGGCAATTATCGTTTCCTTACTTGCTTTATTAAAACTTGCTTTAATTGGCCAACTCGTGGCAGTGGCATTCTCATTGGCCGGTTGTACTATTTTTCCATTATTTTTACTTGGTATTTGGTGGAGTGGGTCCAATAAACAAGGTGCTATTTGGGGGTTGATTGTAGGAGGTTCAATTTCGCTTATCGCAATTACTTATTTTGTTTCCTTAAAAATAGGTTTTAGTTTGCCATACGAAGAGTTTGTTAATTATTGGTTGGGTGCATGGTATTTTGCATGGATTGGTGCGCCTCTGGCTATTTTTACGAATATTATTGTTTCTAAATTTACAGAGGAAACGCCAATTGAAATTAAGAAATTCTTAGTGGAAAATGTACATAGTTAATAGGGTTTTTTAATGAAAAAATTAGTTAATATAAACAAAGGCACATTAGCAGTCATCATTACGATGACTGTTATTGCTTTTGTGGGTTTTTCCATTGCTTGGGTATATTATGGCAATATCAATAGTTCTGAAGACCCAAGAGTAGTTGAGGCAAAAGTATTGTATAAGTCGTATAATCCATTGATAGAGGAGGGTAAATATGATGATGCACTATTATTGCTCGATTCTATTGATGTTATTTATCAGAGCTACGATGATTATAAAAAATCATATGAAGTAGGGGTTGTGTATAATAATAAGGCAGCTATATATTTAACTATGGCTCTAGCAATGCATGATGGAAGTGACAAAGATTCAATAATAGTACTTGCCGAACAAAATGTGTTGCATAGTATTAAAATTTATGAGAATTGGTTGCAAGAATATGGAAATATGAGCGAGTCGGAAATAAGGACTTATACAACTCCAATATACCAGTCAGGTGATTATAATTTTGACACAAAACTGCTTGATAATTATATTAATAAACGCATAAATGATATTATGCTTGCTCAACGCGAAACCCCACGTCGATTGTCAGTAAGCTATACCAATGAGGGAATTGTTTTACGTAGTAGAAATGAAATTGAAGAGGCCTTAAACAAATATAAAAAGGCACTTGAGCTATGGGATAAAAATCTTACAGCCAAAAATAATATTAATCTTATTCTAGGTCGGCCACTTGAAGAGCAGTCAACTCTAGAGAGACTTTTTCCTGATAAGAAATAAGAGAATAAATGAAATACTATGATTATGAAAAAAACCATACTAATCCTATTGATAGTTTTGATTCCAGCAATGTCTTTTGGGCAGAAGAAAGAAAAAGAAAAAATAAAACTGAGCGTTAATGGCTATGTGAAGAGTGATTTTTTCTGGGATACACGGCAAACAGTATCTGCTCGTGAAGGTCATTTCTTACTATTTCCAGCTCCTGTAAAACCTGATGCAGATGGTGTTGATATTAATGATGGTCTTAATTTTAATTTCCTTTCCATACAGAGCAGAGTAGGCTTGTCATTAGTTGGAGGAAGTATTTTTAATGCTAAGGTGTCAGCTAAGATAGAGGGAGATTTCTTTGGTCAGCTTAACCCCAATATTAATGTTTTTAGATTACGCCACGCTTTTATAAAACTCAATTGGACATCAACAGAGCTTTTATTAGGGCAGTATTGGATTCCAATGTTTGTCACGGATTGTTTTCCGGGAACAATATCCTTTAATACAGGCGTCCCTTTTCAGCCATTTGGACGTAGTCCACAGATTCGCTTGACGCATAAAATGGGTAAAGTGAAATTGATTGCAATAGCAAATTCGCAACGTGATTTTGCTACTCGTGGGCCAAATCCCGCTTCACCTGCTTTATCGCTGCCCAGTAGTCAGTATCTTCGAAATTCAGCAATACCCGAGCTTAGTGCACAAGTTCATCTCAAACCTATAAGTAATATTTGGCTTGGCATTGGAGCAAGCTATAAGCAAATTATTCCTCAGACTGTTACTCCGCAGAAATATAAGACCAGAGAGAGTTTAGGAGGCTTTAACTCAATTGCTTTTGCAAAATTTAAGACAAAGAAAATAACGATAAAAGTACAAGCAATTTATGGTCAAAACATGCCAGATGTATTGTCAATTGGCGGCTTTGCTGTTGCCGATTCTACAGATAAAGCTAAAGGCTTTGTTACTTATGCTACATTAAATACTGCATCAGCATGGCTTGATTTGCATACTAATGGTAAAAAAATTATTGTGGGTATTTTTGGAGGTTATTCAAAAAACTTGGGCGCCACCCAAGATGTTATTGGACCTTTTTATGGCTTAGGAACAACCGTCGAAAGTGTGTATCGTATCTCACCTAGAGTTGTTTATAAATCAAATAATGTGAAGTTTGCCCTGGAAGGAGAATATACTTTAGCAAACTATGGTATAACAAGAAACGCTAAAGGAGTGCCAACTGATAATACTGCAGTAAGTAATTTTAGACTTTTGCTAGCTTGCTTTTATTTGTTTTAAATAGGAATAACTATTCTATTACTTACCTTTTTGAAATATCGGTTTATTATTCTACCTGCCCCTCGGAAAACCCCTGTTTTCCGAGGGCTAAAGTAATATGTCTAATTATCAAGCTACAAATTATAATATTCCCTCGCCTACTGCTACCGCACGAATCCTTTCGTGAGGTGTGTATAGCAAGCATCCCAAAAGTAAATACAAACATTAATAATAAGCCGTATATTCATATATTTGCAATATGAGCAGAAATTATAAATTTTATAATCCTGAGGGAGCTTATTTTATAAGCTTTGCTGTTGTAGAATGGACTCTAGTAGAGAAGAAGAATTATTATATGAAATTATTATTAATTAATATGCTGAATACCACACGAAAGGATTCGTGCGGTAGCGGGGTGGTTATTAGTTAATTTACTGAATGCCACACGAAAGGATTCGTGCGGCAGCGGGGGGCATAAGAAAGCAGCACCGCAACCTGGTGATAAAAAGGTAAGTCAACAGGTAGTGGATGCGTATATATATTGGTTAAAACGACAAAAATAATTAAAAGTTATGAAAACTTTAATAATACTAATTTCTTTAGTCCTTAATGTAGGTTTACTGTATTCTCAAGGAACTATTAAACTTGAATATGATAGCATTGTAATCAAACAATCTTATAGAGATACAAATTTCCATATGTATTATGTTCAGAGAATTACTAGGGTTAAAAATGGTTACGCATTATTATTATGTAGAGAAATAGATGGAAAAAAAAGGTGTTTTAATGTACTTACTACTAAATATGGCAAGCATAAGCAAGGTGTCAAAATTAAATGCAAGAAATACTATTATCTAAAAATTTATGCATATTATGAATATGATAGGCTTCTTAATAATGGGATGTTATTTGATGCTATCGTACATGGTAAACAAGTAGCGTCTCCGCCAAATAAGTGGAGATCAAATGTGTATACATCACCTAATGTGAATGGCTTATTCTATACTCTGCAGCCTACAAATGAATAACATACCCCCGCTACCGCACGAATCCTTTCGTGTGGTGTGTATAGCAAGCATCCCAAAAGTAAATACAAACATTAATAATAAGCCGTATATTCATATATTTGCAATATGAGCAGAAATTATAAATTTTATAATCCTGAGGGAGCTTATTTTATAAGCTTTGCGGTAGTAGAATGGACTCTAGTAGAGAAGAAGAATTATTAGATGAAATTATTATTAATTAATATGCTGAATACCACGAGGCTTTTTATTTTGTGCGTTTACGTTTTATTTATAGCAAATAAGCTCAGGTGAAAGTTGCTAACAAGAGCTTGTTTAAGCAGTTCCATTGAGAGCCGAAGACTTGAAGAATTAAAATCAGCAATTGAAAGACTTTATCCGTTGCAGTAAAAACAATACTTTTGTAAAATAATAAATCAATCATCACAATGGAAAACCAAGAGAATCAAATAGCACTACCAGAGGGGCGAATAGTAAATAAGATATTTGTTATTAGAGGAGAAAAAGTAATGTTAGATAGAGATTTAGCAGAGCTTTATGGAGTTGAAACCAAGTATTTAAAACGACAGGTTAAACGTAATATTCTGAGGTTTCCTGAGGATTTTATGTTCCAATTAACAGACAAAGAATTCAGAAATTGGAGGAGCCAATTTGTCACCTCCAAATCAGATAAGATGGGATTACGTTATCCACCTTTTGCATTTACAGAAACTGGAGTAGCGCAATTATCTGGAGTATTGAATAGTGAACAAGCTATTTTAATGAACAATCAAATAATGAGAGTATTTATTAAAATGCGTACAATGTTTACTGATAATTTATCACTTAAATTAGACATTGAGGATATTAAAAAGAAGCTAGAAAATCAAGACAAGAATGTTGAATTAGTTTTTAGCTACTTGGACGAACTAATGGAAAAGCAAGAAAATCCACAACCAAGAAATAAAATAGGATATAAAATAAAAGGTAAAGAATAAAAACCCCACCCAAAGCCCAATCCTGCCTACTGCTACCGCACGAATCCTTTCGTGTGGTGTGTATAACAAGCATCCCAAAACAAGTAAATACAAACATTAATAATAAGCCGTATATTCATATATTTGTTAAATGAGCAGAAACTACAAATTTCATAATCCTGAAGGAAGCTATTTTATAAGCTTTGCGATAGTAGAATGGATTCTAGTAGAGAAGAAGAATTATTAGATGGAATTATTATTAGTTAAGTTGAATACCACACGAAAGGGTTCGGTAGCGGGGCTCAAAACTTCTTGTTCCAGTTCTTTTAGATGTTTACTAATGCTGTATTACTATTTTTTTCGAAGAAAATAATCTATCATCTGTTATAAAATAATAGAAATAAACTCCATTTGTTAATTCGTTAATATTTATATTTATTGAACTAGAATTTATTGGAATATCAACCAGTTTTACAGTAATTCCAAGAATATTACGTATCTCAAATTTTGCATATTTTACATCGTTAAGCTCATAATTTATTGTAATATTATTATTTGCTGGGTTTGGAAATATGCTTGAAACAATAGATGCTTTTGAGCTACGATCAATACCAACGCCACTACCTGCATAAAAAATTGCAATAAACGAAACAGAATCATTGGGGTTATTCTCGTCAAAAAAAGTATATCGAAAGCTTGATTTGCCAGAATTGCCATGAGAATTATAATCACCAGTAAATAATGAGGTGGATGTTCCAGCTTCAATAAGTAATTCATCAGAAACAAATCCACTTGCTAAACTTGTTGCTGGTGGAGCAGGAGTATAACATCCTGTCCAACATAGGTGATTGCTGGAGCCAGTAACCAATTGAATATCTATTTTCCGAACCTTCACGTTGAGGTCTGTATTAGATGTGTTTTTTACATTAACACCAATCAATAAAATGGCTTGATTTGCAGTAACAGCAAGTGTTATTGTATCTCCATTATTTACTTTGCCAAAAGCATTTTCTAATTCCAAAGATTGAGAATAAATATTTAATACAGTAAAGCAAAATATTAGATTTAAAAGTAAGAATTTTGTCATATCAATAAATTTTGTTTTTCAGGAAAAATATCTAGTTGCAATAATAGACTTATTTTTTGAATTAAATAAAATAGGTATATATTTGCGGTCACAAATTTTAACACACAAAAATAAATTAAATTATGAAAAAATTTTTATTGTTAATTATGATTACCACATTAATTGGTAGTCTTAGCGTTTTGAGTTCATGTAAGAAATCAACAGATGATGAAGTTAAAGAAGAACCTCCAAAAAAGGAATGGACAATTCTTTTGTACGGGCGTCCATCTTGTGGAATATGTAGCGCATTGAAAGCTGATTTGAATTCTGCAAATATTGCATTTACAGAGTACGATGTCGATACTCAGTCAGATAAAAATAGTGAAATGTGGGCTAAGTTGTCATCAATAGGACATACAGGAAGTGTTGGTCTTCCAGTTGTTGATGTTATTGTTGATGGTAAGTCAAATGTATTTATTCGCCCTAGTGTAGAAGTTGACATTAAACCTCTTATTGAGTAAGTTGTATTACTAGATGTTTAATAAGGAAAACCAATATTTTTAATAATATTGGTTTTTTTTATGTAAGCCCATGTCTTATTGAATTGAATAGCCAAATGGTTGTTATATTTTAAAGCAATCCCCCTTCGCTAGGCACGAAGCGGCTACCACCCAGATACCGCACGAATCATCTCGCACGCTCAAGCTCTAACTACGAGAGGATAGTTCGTTTAAGAGTATTGTATAATCTTTCACTTTTTCCTTTTCTCCCAAATTTTTATAAGTGCTTATTAGATTTATTAGATTACGTTTAATAATAATAATATTGGAGCTGGGCAATAGATATCTATTATGTGGATTAACTTTCATTGAACTCAAAAAATGTCGCATTTCTTTGAGGCTATAAATCTCACCCCGATTATATGGGTTAATAAAGAATAGTACATTATTAATCTCAATATCGCTAAGTGGTTGAGTATATAGTCGGTCAGTATAAGCAACAATAAAATGATTGGGCATATTTACACCATAAACGGGGATATTTACACTTTGGGCAATTATTGAATACACTGAGCTGAGAGTAAGAGGACTTCCTTTTTTGCGAATAACAACATCATTAAGAAAAAAGTTCTCGGCTGCATAAAAGTCTTTTGTGTCGCCACGAAACATATGTATATCAAAAAATAAATGATTTAGGATGCGCACTTTCTCAAGAGCTGTCATGTTTTCGTTTATCTCAAGCCATAACTCTTGTCGTATTACATTTATGGTTTTTGTTATTTTCTCAATATTTAGTTTAGGGTATTGAAAACGGGCTATGATACTTAAGCCCTCGTATAAATTTCGCGAGTTATTGTTTTTCCAATCGTAGATTTCTTCTCGTGCTTTAAGTAGTGTGAGTTGCTTAATCAATGCTTTTAAGCGATCGCTCATTAACTCATTTTCACTCTGGTCATATGCCTGGTTGAGTAATGGTAGAACATCTTTGCCAAGCCCGACTATTTGTCCTTGAACAAGGTCAAATACACCTTTATCTTGGTCATCAACCAAGCTGATAAGGCTCTCTATTTTGCTTTTGTCTATCATTTATTTATTAAGCGTTATGTTAAAAATGGCTTCGACCATGTTAAACCAAAATCTAATTTTAAAGTAGTTAGTGTGTGGCGTTTAATTACTATATACCAATCTATTAAGTAAAAGTTCAATCAGTTTCAAAACAGTATCCTGATAGTTTTTGCTAAAAGTTTTAGTATACCGATTGGCAATAATAGCACAAACGGTAGCGGTATTATGTCCTAGCATACCACCTAGGCCATATAGCGCCGAAGTTTCCATTTCAAAATTTGTAATACGATATCCCTTATGTTTAAAACTCTCCAAACTTGCATTGATATTTTTTTGCATTAATGGAAGGCGCAAAACTCTACCTTGTGGTCCGTAAAAACCGGGTGCTGTTGCAGTAATTCCCTTAATCATTCCCTCGGCAATTAGAGATTCTAAATCTTTTGATCCTCTCACTATATAAGGTTTGGCAAGGTCTTTATGCCAATTGCTGTGTTTAACAAATGCTTCAGTAAGGTCTTTATCAATAACGCTATCTCGATCTTCATAAAAATTTAGCAGCCCATCTAAACCCAGCCCAAACTGAGAAAATACAAATGAATCAACAGGGATGTCGGCTTGCAAAGCGCCAGAGGTTCCAAGCCGGATAATATTTAGTGAACGATGCTTGTTTTTTGGAATACGATTCTCCAAATCAATATTAACAATTGCATCCAATTCATTTATCACAATATCAATATTATCAGTTCCAATTCCTGTTGCCAATGCGGTTATCCGCTTACCATTTATAGTTCCAGTATGCGTTACAAACTCACGGTTATATATTTTGTATTCAATATTATCAAAAAATTTGCTAATAAGGTCCACTCTTTGTGGATCGCCAACCACGATAATATCATCTGCAATATGCTCTGGCTTTAGGTGTAAATGATATATACTACCATCGGGATTAATGATTAACTCCGATTCTGCTATTCTGTTCATATTCTTTAATTCTATGTGTAAATGAAATTCAAATTTAAGATAAATTTTTTACTTGGGGTATTACTGAACTTTGCAAAATTCTATAATTGATAATTATCAATCTATTTTCCATGATATTTATTCTGTATTTGTTACTTCACGTATAGAATAGATTACTTTTGCACAAACATTAAAACTAAAGAAGATGTCTAATTTTAAATACAATATTTTAGTTCCAATGGATTTCAGTGAACATGCTGAATTTGCATTGGCACAGGCAATTAAAGTTGCAAAGTTAACTAATGGAGTGGTTAATGTATTATATGTACACCAAGACAAAAAAGGTGTGTTATCACAACTTTTTTCGGAAAAACATACTGAATTATTTGATGAAGCTGTAAAAGATAAATTACAGAAGTTAATTGATGATAAGCACGATGAGTCGGGTATTGAGTTTCATTACGAATTGATACATGCTACCAGTGTTGCTACTAAAATCGTGGATGTGGCTAAAGAAAAGAAGTCGGCCATGATTGTAATGGGCAAAGGAAGAATGTATGATGAAGGGGTTGAACGCTTTGTTATAGGTTCTGTTACTTCACGAGTTATTCGTTATTCAAAAGTGCCTGTGATTACTATGGGACGTCCTTGCAGCGATAATAATTGCAGAAACATCATGCTTCCTTTAGATTTAACAAAAGATACTCGCCAAAAAGTAAGTTGGGGAATTCAAATGGCTAAGATTTTTGGAGCTAGAATAAAAGTAGTTTCTGCACTTTGGGATTCTAATAAACCGGAAGTGGTTAAGCCCTTAAAAGCTCAAATGAAACAGGTTGAGAATTTTATTCGCGAAGCAGGTGTGGATGTAGATGTGAAAATGGTGGAGGCTTCTGATGAAGCTAAAAGTCTTGTACCTATTATGATGAAGCATATAGAGGAGTCTGATGATGTTGATCTAGCACTGATTATGACTCAGCAAGAAAATGATTTTACGAGCTTCTTCTTAGGATCGACAGCTACTGAATTTATTCGTAAATCAAATATTCCTGTAATGTCGATAGTTCCAAGAGATATCGGTAATATTGTATTGGGTTTATAATACCTAAATTAATTATTGAGGCCAAAAGTGTAAAGGCTAATCTTTGTACTTTTGGTTTTTGCTTTTTAAATATAGTAATATGAGTAAACATATCGATATCATAAGTATAGGAGATGAATTATTAATTGGACAGGTTATTAATTCCAATGCTACATGGATGGGGCAAAAGCTAAGTTCGCTGGGGATGAAAATCAATCGCATGGAGGCAGTGGCTGATACTCGTGATGCTATAACTAATGCTTTGGAAAACGCTGCTCGTAATGCTCGGGTGGTGTTAGTAACTGGCGGTTTAGGGCCTACCAAAGATGACTTGACAAAGGAGGTTGTTTGTGATTTTTTTGATAGTAATTTGGTTCTTGACGAGAATGTAAGACGGCATGTCGAAATATTTTTTGAAAAGCGAGGCTTTGATTTAACCAAATTAAACTTTTGGCAAGCCATGGTTCCCGATAATTGCCAAGTTATACCTAATGCAGTGGGTACTGCCCCAGGAATGCATTTTGAAAAGGATAATGTGCATTACTTATTTATGCCGGGCGTACCAATGGAGATGAAGCATATTATGGAATCGTGGGCTTTACCATTTTTCAAAGAGCTTTGTCAACCCGAAGCCTTTGTACAAAAAACGGTGCTTACTCATGGAATGGGAGAGTCGTTTTTGGCTGATAAAATTGAAGGTTGGGAGAGTGAATTGCCAGAAAAATTTAGCTTGGCCTATCTGCCTTCCCCAGGTCGTGTTCGCCTTCGTATTAGTGCTCGTGGTGATGATGAGCAAGATTTACAAAGAGAGTTAGATAATCAGATAGAAAAGCTTCATGCCGAAATAGGGCTTTTAATTTATGGCTATGATGATGATACTTTGGAAGAGCTTGTGGGGAAGTTATTATTAAAGAATAATTTATCGCTTTCTACCGCAGAAAGTTGCACAGGGGGTATGATTGCTCAAAAAATTACAAGTATTGCGGGTAGCTCGCAATATTTTAAGGGCTCCGTTGTGGCATACTCCAACGAAATAAAAGAGCAAATTTTATCGGTTCGTTTTGAAGACTTGGAAAAATATGGTGCTGTAAGTGAAGTAGTAGTGTTACAAATGGCTGAAAATATGCGAAATATGTACAGTACTGATTATGCATTGGCTGTTTCAGGCATTGCTGGGCCTGGCGGTGGAACTCCTGAAAAACCTGTAGGTACTGTTTGGATTTCTATAGCAGGTCCGCAAGGGAGTAAGGCGCAAAAGTTTCTTTTTGGAGGTGAACGTGTTCGTAATATCGATTGGGCTTATCAAACAGCTTTGAATATGCTCCGTTTAGAATTATTGTAATATGCAGTAATTCTGTAAATTATACAAGTAATAGTGTGTGATGTAATTTGATTCAAATAAATTTGGTCAAACCAATTATTTTGACTTATTTTGCACTCCGTTTTTAGAGGAGAAGATTAATAAAGATTATAAATATTATAGAGATGTCAAAAATTTGCGAAATAACAGGAAAGAAAGTGATTACAGGAAATAATGTATCTCACTCAAATGCACGTACCAAAAGACGTTTTTACCCAAACTTGCAAACAAAGAAATTTTATATTCCTGAGGAGGATAAATATATTACACTTAAAATTTCAGCTGCAGGAATCCGTAAGATTAATAAAAACGGAATTTTTGCATGTATGAAAGACGCACGTGAAAAGGGTTATTTGAAAAAGAAATAAAGCTTTTTTGAAAGATTTTTAAAGCCGAATTCTTTACAGAGTTCGGCTTTTTATTTTGAAAAAAAATAGGATTCTACAAATGGGCAAAAATGTGTATTTTTGAACTTATAAATAATGATTATGCAACATAAAATATATATTCTATTAGCGATTGTTCTTTTTTTAGGAACAACTTATTCTTGTCAAAAAGAGTCGCAAGATGAAATAGACAGAAAAGATATCGAAAATTATATTTCTAATAATGGTATTGATGCTACAAGGCATGCAAGTGGTATTTATTATAAGATTATAAAAAAGGGTAGCTCCACACACCCTAATGTTAGTTCGCAAATAAATGTGGACTATAAAGGAACCTTGCTTGATGGGACTAGTTTTGATTCTGCCAAAAAAGTTAGTTTCAATTTAGGAAGCACAATTGTAGGTTGGCAAGTGGGTATTCCATTAATTGGCGAAGGGGGAGAGATTTTATTAATCATTCCTTCAGGATTGGGTTATGGTAATACAGCTCAAGGTAGCGTGCCGAAGAATTCAGTTATGGTATTTGAAGTAAAACTGCACTTTGTTTCATAGTGTTTTCCACCATATTATATGCCGAGTTGTCTTTTTGGTTAGATAATTGCCCAATATAATTTATTAGCCATTAAGTTCCCCAATTATCACGGTCTAAGCTTCGATACTGTATTGCTTCTGATAGGTGGTCATTATTAATATTCTCTGCTCCTTCGAGATCGGCTATTGTACGCGATACTTTAAGAATACGGTCGTATGCTCGTGCCGAAAGCCCTAGCTTTTCCATGGCATTTTTAAGCAGTTCGGTTCCATTTTCATCAATTTGACAATGTTTTCTTAATAACTTGCTGCTCATTTGGGCATTGGCAAAAATACCAGGCTTTTCTTTGAAGCGTTCTTCGCCAATTTTTCGAGCTTTTATTACTCGATCTCTAACAATTGCACTTTTTTCCGATTTTCTGTCTTTGGATAGTTCACGAAAGGGAACTGGAGTTACTTCCACATGCAAGTCGATGCGGTCGAGTAGTGGCCCCGATATTTTGTTGAGATATTTTTGAACGATGCCAGGTCCGCAAACACAGGCTTTATCAGGATGATTATAATATCCACATGGGCAAGGGTTCATCGAGGCAATAAGCATAAAATTAGCAGGATAATCAACCGTAAATTTTGCTCTTGAAATAGTTATTGTTCTGTTTTCAATAGGTTGCCGCATTACCTCCAATACGGTGCGTTTAAACTCTGGTAGCTCATCTAAAAATAGAACTCCATGATGCGCCAGTGATATTTCACCAGGTTGGGGGTAAGTGCCTCCACCAACGAGAGCTACATCAGAAATAGTATGGTGAGGAGAACGAAAAGGTCGTACAGATATCAATGAATCGTTGGGCGACATAAGTCCAGCTACAGAGTGTATCTTTGTAGTTTCTAAAGCTTCATGAAGGTTTAGTGGGGGCAGGATAGATGGTAGCCGTTGCGCTAGCATGGTTTTTCCTGATCCAGGAGGACCAATCATAATGGCATTATGTCCACCGGCTGCCGCAATTTCTAATGCGCGCTTAATATTTTCTTGCCCTTTTACATCTTCAAAATCAAACTCGAATTCATTTAAGCGATTGAAGAACTCGTCTCGAGTATCGATATGATATAGCTCCAAACAGTCTTCTCCCTCAAAAAACCGAAAAACATCCTCTATACTCTCTGCTCCATATACTTCAAGATTGTTTACAATAGCTGCTTCATTGGCATTTGATTTAGGTAAAATTATTCCTTTGAAACCTTTATTGCGAGCTTCTATAGCCATGGGCAGGCTGCCTTTAATAGATTGTATACTGCCATCTAATGATAGCTCCCCCATCAATACATACTGGTCAAAACGCTCTGAGTTTAATTGCTCCGAAGCTCCCAAAACACCTATAGCAATGGGTAAATCATAAGCCGACCCTTCTTTACGGATGTCTGCAGGGGCCATATTGATAACAATCTTTTTGCCTGGCCATTTATAGCCTCTGTTCTCTAATGCGGCATGAATTCGCTCCTGACTTTCCTTTACAGCATTATCAGGCAAACCAACCATATTAAAGTTAATTCCTCTGGTAATATTAACTTCTATTGTAATGCTAATTGCATCAATTCCATGTAGTGCTGATCCAAAAGTTTTTACAAGCATAATTGTATATTTTCGTTTTTTTTGAGCGTGTTAAAGGTACAAAAAAAAATGATAGGCTCTTTTGGTTGTAAAGTTGAAGATTGCATAATGCTAAGCTTACAAGCTTAACAATAGAATTAAACCAAAAAGGCGTAGTGAAACTTAGAAGTCTAAATCCAATTGTTTTCTAAAATCCTCTAGCTTTGGGTTGGCCTCCACCATTACTTTATACTCATCCATTGGCCCTTTCTTAGGTTCAATTTTTACCTCACTTAGGATGGTAACTAATGAGATTTCTTTATTATCCAAATCCTGCTTAAGGAATTGCAATAAATCATATTTTAAATCACGATCATCAAGAGCTTTATTATTAAGGCTTAGAGTAATCTTATTTTTGTCACCCAGTTGAATATGCTCTGGACTTAGATTAGCAGCAAAACTTGGCTTGTCAGTTTTTATTTTATCATGATATTTTTTCAGAGACTTGTGCAAATCTTCTAGCTTAATCTTTACACGCACCTCCTCATACTCTTTAGTCATTTCACCTTCCAAGTCAAGCTTGTTTTCTTCTTTTTTAGGTGTTTCCTCCAGAGAAGCCATTATGCTCACCGTTTTTCTTCGGCGTGTGGTTTTTGGCTTGTCATCTTTTGCAGTTTCGGTGGTGATGGCTTTAGAAATTGTGGCTTTATCTTCAATGACAGGTTTAGTAATATTTTCCTGACTTTCTGCTTTTTTTATTATTTGTTTAGGCTCTGAAACCACATTTTTCACTTCTATTTTTGTTTCAGCACTTGGACTTGTGGGAGCGGGTTTTTCTGCAATAGGTTTGGTAGCTTGTACTACTTTTTTTGCCGCTGGAGCATTTTGTGAAGGAGCTACTAAATTGGGTAATGGATGATTTAGTTTACACAACTTCATTAGATTTAATTCCACAAGAAGTCGTTTGTTTGAAGAATTTTTATAATTCAAGTCCACCGTAGTACAAATATCTAATGCATTGATTAAAAAGCGCAAATCAGCTTCATTTGATTGCTTTAGATATTGCGATTTTATACTGTCACTGGTTTCGAGTAGTTCAATAGTTTGTGGATCTTTACCAACTAATAAATTGCGTAAATGCGATGCCAGTCCATTTATAAAATGATGTCCATCAAAGCCTTTGCCTATAATTTCGTTAAATATTAATAAGCTAGATGATACATGGCCTGCCAAAAATAAATCGACCAACTGAAAATAGTACTCCACATCGAGTACATTAAGGTTCTCGATGGTGGATTTATACGAGATACTATCTCCTGAATAACTAACAAGTTGATCAAAGATTGATAATGCATCTCGCATTGCACCGTCGGCTTTTTGTGCTATTATATGCAATGCTTCCTCTTCTACCTTTACCTCTTCACTTTTTGCAACATAGCGCAAGTAATCAATGGTGTCTTTTACGGTAATTCGATTAAAATCGTATATCTGACAACGAGATAATATTGTTGGAATAATTTTATGTTTTTCGGTAGTAGCGAGAATAAATTTGGCATATGCAGGTGGCTCTTCCAAAGTTTTAAGGAAAGCATTAAATGCGTTGGCTGAAAGCATGTGAACCTCATCAATGATATATACTTTATACTCACCAACTTGTGGCGGAATTCGTACCTGCTCAACCAATCGGCGAATATCTTCCACCGAATTATTGGATGCTGCATCTAGCTCATGAATATTAAAAGAGTTACTTTGATTAAAAGACGTACAACTTTCGCATTGATCACAAGGCTGCAAATTCTCACCAAGATTTTCACAGTTAATGGTTTTTGCAAAAATACGGGCGCAAGTGGTTTTCCCTACCCCTCGAGGTCCTGTAAAAAGAAAAGCTTGGGCCAAGTGATTATTCTTTATTGAATTCTTTAATGTGTTGGTGATTGAACTCTGTCCCACAACCGCATCAAATGTGATGGGTCTATACTTTCGTGCCGATACTACAAAATTTTCCATAAACGTATTTTTTCGAGACCTCAAATGTACAAAAAAATGACTTTTCGTTTACTAAATATTGCTTGCAATAGGGGCAGACGCATCTTATTTTTAGCT
>JAGLCR010000046.1 GCA_023146135.1 Bacteroidales bacterium | reverse complement strand
CAGTTTAAGTTTAGATGCGTTTGCCTGAGCTTGCAATTGACAATCTTGTTTTTGCCATTTGGCTGTATTTGAAGCTCGGTTTTTTTGTTAACTTTGCCTCACACAAACATTATTCAAGAAAACTATATTTATGAATGCAGTCAATGATTTTTTAGCTCTAATTGATTCCTATATTGGAGGCGGTACCTGGTTTGTTTTTTTATTACTTGGAACGGGATTATTTTTCACTATTTATTTGAAATTTCCTCAGTTTCGCTACTTCAAGCACGCACTGCGAATTGTCAGCGGAAAATATGACAAGGATACTGATAAGGGAGATGCAACACATTTCCAGGCCTTGGCAACAGCTCTTTCCGGTACTGTTGGAACAGGAAATATTGCAGGTGTGGCATTGGCCATTCATTTGGGTGGGCCTCCTGCTTTGTTTTGGATGATTATTACGGCTTTGCTTGGTATGACTACTAAGTTTGTGGAGGTTACGCTTTCGCATAAATATAGGGAGATTGCTGCTGATGGTTCTATCTCTGGTGGACCAATGTACTATATGAAGAATAGATTGAATATGAAATGGTTGGCTGGTATATTTGCTTTTGCTACCATTATTTCATCATTCGGAACAGGAAATATGCCACAAATAAACTCCATATCCAATTCTGTATATTCCACATTTGGCATCACTCATTGGGTTACTGGTGCGGTTTTGTCGGTGCTTTTAGGAATAGTTATTATTGGTGGAATTAAGCGTATTGTTAAGGTGACAGATAAGTTGGTTCCAGGGATGGCTTTTGTATATATCATTGGTGTTTTGGCGGTAATATTCTATAATATCGATAATGTGATACCATCATTGGAGCAGATGTTTTTACATGTATTTACTGGTACAGCAGCCACTGGAGGTTTCTTGGGTGCTACTTTTGCCTTTGCGTTTAATCGTGGTGTAAATCGTGGTTTATTCTCCAATGAGGCTGGACAAGGTTCGGCCCCAATTGCTCACGCAGCAGCCAAAGCTCATGAGCCTGTTTCAGAAGGAATGGTGGCAATTTTGGAACCTTTTATCGATACCATTTTAATTTGTTCTCTAACAGGTTTGGCGCTGGTTTCGTCAGGTGTATGGAACGAAAAACACGATAATACTTTCCAAATGGCATCCATGAAAGTGTTTGATAAAGTGTATGATGATAGTAATAAAGTTGATTCGGATAAGTTGCATAATTTTGTGATTGGTGAAGAAACGATTGGGTATTTTGATGGTAATCTGAATGTGGTCGATGGAGAAATTCAGAATCCGGTTTCCGTTTGGCATAATCGCTCTATTGCCGAAAATGTAAAAGTATATACTGCCGAAAATGTAACTTATACTGGTGAAGTGATGGTGAAAAATGGTGAGACAAGTGCTAATGGTTTAATCTTTGAAGGGAGCTCATTATTGAGTAGTGCTCCGCTTACAATCGAGGCATTTAAGCGAAGCTATTTTGGCATATATGGAGAATATATTGTAACGATAGGACTTTTACTATTTGCTTTTTCTACGGCCATTGCTTGGTCATATTATGGTGGCCGGTCGGTTACTTATCTCTGGGGAGTAAAGTATGTAGTATATTATAGAATACTCTATGTAGCAGGCTTTTTCTTTGCTAGTTTTATGGATACTACCATCGTGTGGACATTCTCAGGTATAGCTATTGCCATGATGACACTGCCCAACCTATTTGGTATTTTGATGCTTCGCAAAGAAATGAAATCTACGGTGAATCAGTATTGGGTAGATTTCCATGAAAACAATCCCAAGGATAAAGTGTTGAAATAGCGCTTTATTATGCCAATTATTGTGAAAGAGCCAAGGAAAAACCAATTGTTTCTTAAGCTAAGGTATATTTTTATTCCCTTAGTATTTATATCTGCCTTTAGTATTCTGATTTTTACATATCTCCATTGGTATCTTGACTATGAATTGGATGTGGTCAATATTTCGAAAGATAGTATATATTGGGTCCTCATTTTTGTAACGTTTATTATATGGGCAGTTTTTATGCGCAAGCGTTTAAACTTGTTATCCCCACCAAAAAGATTCTTTCGTGGTGATAATGGACTAATTCATTTTTTGGCTGCTGGAGCTCTATTTGTTCCCTTGTTGATTGCTCAATCCTATGTAGGGGAAAGAACTGCTAGTTTAAATAATTATGAATATATAAATGATATTCAAGAGCTTCGGGATGGTGATTATCTACAAGTACAGCACTATGAAATTGATAGAACATCGACAGCTTGTTTCTATCAGGTGCATACTGTAGGCAAACATAATGACAATGTGAACCTAATAGCAAATTATGTTATTCCCATTGAATCTAAAAATCCCAAATATCAGTTTTGGATAGCCAAACATTTGGCAAACCAGCATGGAACAAGGGAGTATAAGAATAAGCAAGAATATTTATGGAATAAGTTTGTAAAAGAAAAGGAAAAAGAAATAAATATTTATAATCCATTTAGTTTTAAGTATTTGAAAGTGACCCCTCCTTCTGACTTACGCAACATATTTTTTTTGGCGATTGAACATTCTTCCGCCTATGAAGATGCCAGAGATAAGACTCAAGTATTTTTTGAGCCTGTTGATGATGATTTTTCTAAGCGGTATAGTGGGGAACAAAAATGGTTTTTAATCACATTTAGTGGCTTTCATATTGCGCTATTTATGGTTTTATTATTTGTGCGTATTGGAGAAAAAAGAATAAAGAGATTTAATAATAATAAACCTATTACAGAGGATCAAGACTTCAAAGATTTTTTGTCATTTCTTATTCCAAGAGGGCGTCATGTTTTGACCTCAATAATAATTATTCTAAATGTTTTAGTGTTTGTGATAATGGTGTTATTCGGAGTAAGCTTTATGCATCCCTTGAACAAGGACTTAATGGAGTTTGGTGCTTTACGTTATCAAGAGGTTATGGAAGGTGAATATTGGCGCTTACTTACATCAGGCTTTGTTCATATTGGCATTATTCATTTGATTATGAATGTTTTTGCTCTTGCAGTTACGGGCTATATTGTGGAGATGACCATTAATCGTTGGCGGTTTTTACTACTGTATTTTATTACCCTAATTGGTGCAAATATAAATAGTTTGTTTTGGACGAATGGAGGTGCTTCTGCTGGTGCAAGTGGTGCTATCTTTGGCCTTATGGGATGGATGGTTTCCCAAATAATCATGCACCGAAAAGGGGAGGAGTCTGGTGCGAACTTGGTTTATATATTTATTGTTTTAGGTTTTGGAGGAGTAACATTATTTATCGGAATTTTTAATAATTCGAATAATGCTGCTCACCTTGGAGGTCTTATTGTAGGTGTTTTTATAGGTTTTCTTTTTGGTTTTGTGGATTGGCTTATGCCCAAGAAGAAAAGTTTAAAAGAATAATTTGGGCAATAGACCCAATTGACCACCAAAGGCAGTCTCTTGATTTTCAACTATCGTTATCTATATTTCTTAATCTCCCCATTCTTCACTCGTTGCATATACGACACCATATCACGATATACCTCAGGAGCCATTATCAGTAGCCCAATAATATTTGGGAAGGCCATAGAGAGAATCATCATATCAGCAAAATCCATTACAGAACCCATGCTTGAGGCCGCACCAATAACAACAAATACTAAATAAATGGCAAAAAAGATATAACGCTTCGCATTGGGATTACCAAACATTTTGTCAATGGCATCACCAAACAAGAAGCGGAATGATTTCAATCCGTAATACGACCATGATATCATAGTGGAAAAGGCAAAAAGAGCAATTGCTATAGCTAATAGCCAGGGAAACCATGAGAAAATACTACCAAACGCCTTGGATGTAAGTTGAGCTCCGTCAAGTCCGTGCGCCATGGCTGGGTCGTGAAAACCCGTAAATATTATTACTAAAGCAGTCATAGTACATACAATTACCGTATCTACCACAGGTTCCATTAGAGCCACAATCCCCTCACTTACGGGCTCGTCGGTTTTTACAGCCGAGTGCGCAATAGAGGCTGATCCCACTCCTGCCTCATTGGAAAATGACGCACGTTGGAAGCCTACAATTAAAACGCCAATAAAACCGCCATATAAGGCATCAGGAGCAAAAGCACCATCAAAAATCATTTTAAAAACAGAAGGTATTTCAGTAAAATGCATTCCTATAATAACTAGGGCCGAAAGCACATAGAAGGTGGCCATAAAGGGTACAATTTTTTCAGTAATCTTAGCAATACTTTTTATTCCTCCAATAATCACAACTCCCACAAGTAGTGCCATTCCTAATCCAAAATAGGCACCCATTCCTTCAAGCCCAGGTATAATCATTTCAAATTGTTGGAATGTTTGGTTTGATTGAAACATATTACCCCCACCAAGTGAAGCTCCAATAAGAATGGAAGCATAAATTACGGCAAGTACCTTTCCCAAGCCACCAAGGTTCATTTTTCCTAAATTTTTTAATCTTAATCCATTGCGTAAATAGTACATTGGTCCTCCCGATACATTACCATCCTTATCCATCTCGCGGTACTTCACACCCAGGGTAACCTCCGTAAATTTGAGTGACATCCCAAGTAGTCCGGCCACAATCATCCAGAAAGTTGCGCCTGGACCACCTACTGTAATGGCAATGGCCACACCGGCAATATTTCCTAAGCCAACCGTGCCCGAGAGAGCAGTTGCCAGTGCTTGAAAATGTGATACTTCGCCAGGGTCGTTAGGGTTATCATATTTTCCTTGTACCAATTCTAGCCCATGTTTGAAGGCGCGAATATTAATAAATTTCATTCGAATGGTAAAGTAAATGGCTCCTAATATTAACCAAACAACAATTAGAGGGAAATGTCTTTCAACTTTCTTAGCCTCAATAAATCCATCGCTGTTTATCCACAGAGGGTGCATGGTATAGATATCTCCGTTTTTATGATATATCTTGGTATTTTTATCGATTAAATACACGCTGCTTTCATCCTCTATAATAGTTTGAGTTTCTGAAACTACAAAAGGTGTATGATCTTCATGGCAAATCATTTCTCCATCCACCGCAATATATGGTGAGCCATTCTCTTGATAAATTACTGGGTCATATATTCCCATGGCACTAAAAGGGTCCCAAAATAAAATATCGCCTAACCACTTAACTTTTGGTGCAAACCATTGATCGATTTGAGCACTAAAATTGGCTTCCTCCTGTATACTCTCTTGATTTTTATTTTGTGCATTTAGTGCGTAATATCCCAAGCTTAGGAAAAAAAATATTAATAAAAATCGTTTCATAGTATATAATTAATGTTTGTTATTGCTTTTGTTGTGGATAAAAATATCGTGAGATATGAATAGGTAGCCAAAGATATTATATTTTTGCGAATATAAATTAGGTAATTAATCGAATATGTTATTATTAAACGTTCATGAATATTTTTATAAAAAAAAGCTTATATGTATAAACGTTAAAA
Organism: Bacteroidales bacterium; assembly: GCA_023146135.1. GTDB lineage: Bacteria > Bacteroidota > Bacteroidia > Bacteroidales > UBA1556 > UBA6267. Next base: position 16,149 of record JAGLCR010000046.1, on the reverse strand, counting down.
TGCTCATAATAACCACTATATCACATTATAAATAAATTATTAGAATATGAAAAAGACAATTACAATGTTACTTATTGTGTTTGCAATGATTTCAACAAAACAAGCAAATGCAAATTTATTGATTGATATGTTGGTGAGTAAATTGGGTGTTAGCGAGCAACAAGCAAATGCTGGCACAGGAATTTTATTGAATTATCTTCAATCGCAAGTGAGCGAAGATGAGTTTTCGACAGTGTCGGATGGTGTTGAAGATGGTGCAGATAGTTATATGCGCGCAGCGGAGGAGTCAGGAGCTTATAAAAGTAGTGTGAGTAGTTTTGGTAAATCTACCAGTAGCATTAATGCGCCAGGTTTATTGGGAAACACCTCCGAGGCTTTCAAGAAACTGGGTATGAAAAGCGATCTGATTCCACAGTTTGGCGATATTATTATTTCGTACTTGAAGGAAAAAGGAAAAGAGCAAGCAATGAATATTTTTGCTAGCATGTTGGAAAACTAATACTTGAATAGTATTTATACAAACCGCTAATACGCTTATGATAGTGGATTAGCGGTTTTTTAGTTCTTGATTATGAAAAACAAAAATATTTTAATAACAGGTAGCAGCTCTGGAATTGGTTTTGGATTGGCAAAGCAACTTTGCAAAAATGGGGCCCAGGTGGTCGGGATTAGTAGAGCAGCTAGTGAGCTGACAGAGCAATTTAAAAACTATAAGCATTTTCAGATTGATCTTGCTGATATGGAAAATTTGCACATGCGTATGCAGCCTGTTTTTGAGCAGAGTATGCGGTTTGATTTGGTAATTCTAAATGCTGGTATTTTGGGTGAGATTGCTATTTTCCCAAAGCAAAGTATTGCTAGCTCAAAGGAGGTGATGGACATCAATGTGTGGGCAAATAAAGCGATTATAGATTTATTTTATGAAAAAGGTATTGCTGTAAACCAATGGGTAGCAATATCATCGGGGGCAGCAAAAAATGGTTCGGCAGGTTGGGGTTCCTACTCAGTTTCGAAAGCTGCTTTGAACATGTTGATTCAAACTTATGCTATAGAAAATCCAGAAGCTCATTTTTCTGCTTTAGCGCCAGGATTGGTTGATACACAAATGCAAGATTATATATCAGCATTGCCAAATGAGGAAGGTTTTCCTGCTATTGAGAGGTTAAAGGCGGCCAAAGGAACGGCTGATATGCCTAGTGTAGAATCGGCTGCTGGTATGCTTTTGAATGCCATGAAAAAGGCTTTGGATTATGATAGTGGGATGTTTTTGGATGTGCGCCACTTCGGCTAGCTTAGCACTTCGACAGGCTCAGTGACCGTTTAATTCGATAAGCTCAGTGACCGGATGCTTCGAACAGGCTCAGTGACCTTGTGTTTCGTCGGGTTCAGCACTTCGACAGGCTCAGTGACCGTTTACTTTGACAGGCTCAGTGACCTTGTATTTCGACGGGTTCAGCACTTCGACAAGCTCAGTGACCGTTTAATTCGACAAGCTCAGTGGTCTTGTCTGTTTAGTTTAATGAATCCAATTCTTGGCCAAGTCGGTCCCATTCATCTTCGGAATTGCTTAATCGTTGTTTGGCTTTTTTGTATTTGGCATAGAATACCCCATCCTCCAGTTTTAAGTTGAAGTCTTCAGGACGCGATAATTGCTCATCCATTATGGCAATCATGCTTTCCAGTTCTTCAATTTCATTTTCCACATTATCAATGGCTTTTTGGACTTTGCGCTTAGCCTTTTCTGATTCTTTGCGTTGCAAATACTGCTCCTTATTTGATGAGCTTGATGCCGTTTTAGCTTTTGAGACTTGCTGATTTATTTCTAGTTCTTTCAAATCTTCCAGCCGCCTTTTTTCAAGAAAGTAGCTAATATCCCCTATGTGTTCTTTTACTCCTTTATCTTTAAACTCAAAAACCTTATTGCTTAATCCTTTTAGGAAATCACGATCGTGAGAAACCAAAATCAAGGTGCCATCATATTGCAAAAGTGCGGCCTTCAGAATATCTTTTGATTGCATGTCTAAGTGATTAGTGGGCTCATCCAATATCAATAAGTTAACAGGATCGAGCATGAGTTTAGCCAGTGCTAAGCGCGATCTTTCTCCTCCTGAAAGCACCTTTACTCTTTTATCTAAGTCTTCGCCACGAAACAAAAAACTACCTAAAATACCTTTTACGTGCTTGCGAATTTCACCAACAGCTACATCATCAATGGTTTCAAATACGGTTTTACTCTCATCCATTAAATCGGCTTGGTTTTGAGCATAGTAGCCAATTTTTACATTATGTCCGAGTTTGAGCTCTCCACCATATTGTAATTCTCCAATAATAGATTTTGCCAAAGTGGTTTTCCCCATCCCGTTTTTACCCACAAAGGCAATAAATTCGTTTTTAAGGATTACCAAGTCCAGGGGTTTTAGCACTTCTTTTTTACCATACGATTTATGATATTCAATTGCTTCTACCACTACCTTTCCCGACGATGGGGCAGGAGGGAAGCGAAAATGAATGCTGGTAGTATCCATTAAATCTACTTCAATTCGATCCATTCGCTCAAGCATTTTTACTCGAGATTGTACCTGCTTGGCTTTAGTAGCTTTGTATCGAAAACGCTCAATAAAATCTTCAACTTCTTTGATTTCTTTTTGCTGATTTTCGTAATTTGCCTTTTGATGATCCATCAGCTCTTTTCGCTGCTCCACATACTTTGAGTAGGAGCATTTATAGTCATATACTCTTCCTCCACTTATTTCAATGGTTCTATTAGTAACACCATCCAAGAAAGCTCTATCGTGCGACACCAAAACTACCGCTCCTTGATAATTTGCCAAGAAAGTTTCTAGCCATTGAATAGATTCAATATCAAGGTGATTTGTGGGCTCATCCAGGAGTATTAGGTCGGGTTGTTGCAAAAGTATTTTAGCCAACTCGATACGCATTTTCCAACCACCACTTAGGCTGTTTACGCGATTATTAAGTTCTTTTTTGTCAAATCCAAGACCTGCCAATACCTTTTCAGTAGCTCCCTCGCGCGATTGGCCTCCCATAATATGAAAATGATCATTGGCCACATTAAGCTCCTCAATTAACTTACTATACGAATCTGTTTCGTAGTCGTCGCGGGTGGCCAATTGGGCTGTTAGGTCTTCGATATGAGCCTCCAATTTAATATGCTCTGCAAAGGCAGTCATTGCTTCTTCTATGATCGGAAGGTCACTATTAGTACTCATATGCTGAGGTAGATAACCGATAGTCTTTCCATTGGGAATAATTACTTTTCCGCTGCTAGCCTCCATTTGTTTGGAGAGTATTTTTAGCAATGTAGATTTGCCTGCTCCATTTCGACCCGTTAGTCCAATACGATCCTTCTCGTTTACTAAGAAAGAAATATTCTTGAATAAATCAGTGCCAGTGAAGTGAATACTTAAATTTTGAACACTATACATATAACTAGTCTTTTGCAATTATAATGTCAAGCAACGGCCGACTTTGGTAATTATTAGGTACATTATAGGTGTCTTCTCCAAAAAATTCCATCTCCTGTGCTAAAACAACCTCATAGGAATAAACTTCAAATCCCAAATTGTCGTAATTGATTATTTTCATGGGAAATCCACGATAGAGCAATTGCTCGTACTCTTGAGTATCAAGGCTCATACTATGTTTTAGTTTCGTTTTTTCGTAGCCACGAAAAAAATTCAATGCTTCCATTATATCGAAGTCGTCGCTTACTTTTACATCTTGCGATAACCAAATACGCTCAATTAAGGCCGTGTTGAAATAGGTATCGTATTCTACTACTTCATAGTTTGCAATATTTTTATCAAAATTGGCATTTTCAACTCTTAAGCTGGGCGTAAGTTGATTGTTTTCTTCCTCAATGCTTCTTATGTTTTGCGAAAGTAGTTCGTCAAAACGTAAGACAAATGATTTGGGTAAAATAGCGTCAGCAGTACGATAGTCGATACGATTAAGCTCTTTCAAATCCTTTTTATACTCGATAAAACTAGTTTGATAGTAGGACTTTGTTCTGTGATTAGCTACAATTACATACCTTTCCGACTTACTGTAAATAAAATCGAAGGTGCTAGTTGATATTTTAATGGCATTTTTAGAAATATAGTAGGTAATTACCTCTTGCTTTCCCTCTTGATTTTGATGGATAATAATTTTCCAACTGGCCCAAGCCTTGGAGCTTGCGAGCAATATTATGAGAGCTAGGATAAATTTTCTTTTCATAGAGATGATAAAATACTTGAAGCACAAAGATATCTTTTTTGACTAAAGCAATTGGTAATTGCTAAAACAAATAAAAAGTTCCTGCCAAGAGCGTTATTAGAGCTCCTACTAAAAATCCTGAATATATTTCTTCTGGTGAATGGGCTTTTAAATACAGTCTTGAACTAGCAGTAATACCACCAAAAAAGATTGCAATAATAATCGGAATCAACATATTGAATTGGAAGTAAAAATGAATAAGAAACAGGAAGGCTATTGCACTGCCATTGGATGCCATATGAGCACTAATTTTAATATAGCGGTTAATAGGAATAAGTGTAAGCACGCTTATACCTGCGGCAATGGGAATGAATGTAAAAATGGGGTCGAGATAACTAATACGCATAAGCATATAGCTCGTAATACCGTAAAAAACAAATATTAATAGGTAAGGAAAATTTCGTTCGCTAGCTGTTTTCATTTGAAATGATTGGATACTTCCTTTTTGCTTTAGAAAATAAAAACTAGCAATGGGCAATAGAATATTGTTAACGATCAATAGCCCAATTAACACATATTGAAAACCAGTATTTAGCCTTTGAACCTCAAGTATTGGTAATGAAAATAATAAGAGCACTATATAAATTGGAATAAATAGTGGGTGAAAAACGAGAGAGATAATTGTTGAAAAAATCTTCATTTACTGTAGTTCTTTGCGCATACGTGCAACTGGTATATTCAATTGCTCACGATATTTGGCAATAGTTCTGCGGGCAATATTATATCCTTTCTCATTGAGTAACTTGGCTAGTTTGTCGTCAGAGAGTGGTTTCTGTTTATTTTCTTGCTCAATAATATTTTGTAATATTTTCTTTACTTCACGGGTCGAAACTTCCTCCCCGCTATCGGTAGATAATGATTCGGAAAAGAAATTTTTCAATAAAAAAGTACCAAAAGGAGTTTGCACATATTTAGAGTTTACTACTCGAGAAATAGTGGAAATATCCAAATGAACAATTTCTGCAATATCTTTTAGTATCATGGGTTTGAGGAGGGTTTCATCTCCTTCCATAAAGTAATCTTTTTGGTAGTGCATTATAGCATCCATGGTTGATAAAAGCGTGTGTTGCCTTTGTTTTATTGCATCAATAAACCATTTTGCAGAATCTATTTTTTGCTTTACAAATGACAGCGCATCTTTATTTTTACGCTTTTCTTTCTTATCTTTCGACTTGGAATAAGTGTCCATCATCTCTTTATATTTTCTCGAGATGTGTAGGTCTGGTGCATTTCGCGAATTGAGCGTTAGGTTTAATTCACCGTCCTCAAAATTCATGATAAAATCAGGAATTACATGCTGTACTACTCTGGTGCTTTCGTTGAGTGAATTTCCAGGTTTTGGATTTAAATCAAGAATAATATTAATAGCATCTTTTAGTTGCTCTTCATTAATATCGAGCCGTTTGATGATTTTTGTATAATGCTTTTTGGTAAACTCATCAAAGTATCGTTCAAGAATTTTCTTTGCAGTTTCAACCGACTCGTCCACTTCCGAGAGTCTGTCTATTTGTATCAAAAGACACTCTTGCAAATCGCGAGCTCCCACGCCTGGAGGGTCGAAGGATTGAATTATTATTAGAAGTGTGCCCACCTCCTCTTCATCAGTAATAATATTTTGGGTAAAAGCCAAGTCGTCAACAATAGCTATTAAATCGCGACGTAAATAACCCGAGTCATCCATGTTACCAATTAGAAAAGTAGCAATATTATACTCCTGGTCTGATAGGTGTCGCATTCCTAATTGGGTGCGTAATAAGTCATGAAATGTGGTTCCTGAAACAAAAGGAATTTGTCGTTCCTCATCATCCTTACTATGATTGTTTGCATGAAGTTTGTAGTCAGGAGTATCATCTTCGTCAAGATAATCGGAAAAGTCGAATTCATCATCCGCATTATCCTGCTCTTCGGGGGTGTTAGGGTCCTCGTTTAAGAACTCATCATCTTCATCTTTTAGCTCATTTTCAGGACCATCATCTAAGGCAGGATTCTCTTCAATTTCTTGTTTAATACGCTGTTCTAGAGCAATCGTGGGCACTTGCAACAGCTTCATAAGTTGAATCTGCTGTGGCGACAACTTCAATAAAAGTTTCTGTTGTAAACTCTGTTTTAACATTGACGTATTATTTATTTAGAATTAAGTAAAAGTATTAAATATTTTACTTGCTCGCCATGCTTCGGTACAATTTTTATTTTCTTCGTTTTACTGCGAAAATAAAAATCACTCAGCATGACTTCGCTCTTCTACAATTATCTAGTTAAGTGCAATTTTATTTTCTTCGTTTTACAGGGAAATATAAATCACTCAGCACGACTACGCTCTTCTACAATCCGCTATTTTATTCCGAATATTATAAACCTACTACACAATTACGATTCATACGTATAGCTTATCAGTATTTTGGTATTGACAAAAAGACTAATTAAAACTCGGCCTGCTTAGGGGCTCTTGGAAAAGGAATTACGTCGCGAATATTCCCCATGCCAGTTACAAAAAGAATTAATCGCTCAAATCCAAGACCAAAACCACTATGAGGTACCGTTCCAAAACGGCGCGTATCTAGAAACCACCACATTTCCTCTTCAGGGATTCCTATTTCATGAATTTTGCTTAGTAAAACGTCCAAACGCTCTTCGCGTTGTGAGCCGCCAATTATTTCGCCTATACCAGGGAAGAGTATATCCATGGCACGAACTGTTTTCCCATCATCGTTCATGCGCATATAAAATGCTTTAATCTCTTTAGGGTAGTCAACTAGTATCACGGGCTTTTTAAAGTGCTTTTCCACTAAATAGCGCTCATGCTCTGACTGCAAATCGGCTCCCCATCCATCAATCAAATATTCAAATTTCTTTTTCTTATTAGGCTTCGAATTACGAAGTATATTAATAGCTTCGGTATAGGTAAGTCGTACAAATTCATTGTCAACCACAGAGCGTAATTTCTCTATTAGTTCTGGTGAACGCTCATTTTCTTTCTTGCCTTTTTCTTCTTCTTGCAATCGTTTACTTAAAAACTGCAAGTCGTCCATACAATTATCCAAAGCATACTGCACTACATACTTAAGCATGTCTTCAGCCAAATCCATATTGTCGTTCAAATCATTGAAAGCAACTTCGGGCTCTATCATCCAAAACTCGGCAAGGTGGCGAGTGGTATTGGAATTCTCGGCACGAAATGTAGGGCCAAAAGTATATACCTGACCAAGAGCAAGTGCAGCTAATTCAGCTTCTAACTGCCCTGATACAGTAAGATTTGTTGGTCGACCAAAAAAATCTTCTTTATAGTTTACTTCTCCATCTTCAGTTAAAGGAGGGTTTTTATCATCCAAAGTCGTTACGCGAAACATCTCACCAGCACCTTCTGCATCTGATGAAGTTACGATAGGTGTATGGATATTATAGAACCCATTATCATTAAAATACTTATGAATAGCAAAGATCATGGAATGACGTACTCGGTTTATCGCGCCAAAAGTATTGGTACGAAAACGTAAGTGTGCGATATCTCTTAAAAACTCCAATGAGTGACGTTTGGGTTGCAAAGGATATTTTTCTGGGTCAGCTTTCCCCAAAACTTCTATCTTGGTGGCAATCACTTCTACTGTTTGACCAGCACCCTGCGATTGCATCAATTTACCATCAATAGCCAAGGCCGCTCCAACGCTTACATCCTCCATTACAGCTTCCCCTAAAGTTGAAAAATCTACAACAATCTGTAAATTGTGAATAGTGGATCCATCATTCAAAGCAATAAAGGCAACATTTTTACTCCCTCTACGGTTACGCACCCAGCCTTTAATATGTATCTGCTTGTCAAAGTCTTTACTCTTAATTAAGTCAATGATTCTAATTCTACTCATGGTTTTTATTGTTATAAAATGAAATCCTTTTTACCAATGCAAAAAAACGAAAAATATCCATTGCTTAGAGGCTAAATATAGTGTTGTGACAGCTTACATTAAGATGCTGTGTTATGTTTGTCATGAGCATTCGTCGAATGCTATGATACAAACCAATTAATAGTTTACTTTCTTTCTTTTTTAACCAGAAGATTAAGCAGAATGATGAGTAAGGAGGAAACAATTGTACTAAGAAATATTCGGTTTAGGATACTAAAGAACTCCTCGAAACGAAATGCTTCTATGAAGAAAAGAAGTGTGTGGTGTGCAAATACGAGCAATAATGTATAACTCAAAAACCATTTTATTCCCAAGTCATTTATGCCTGGTTTTATACTTGGCTCATACTCTCTTCTTGAATGAATAATGCGGCTTACACTTGGTCGCAAAAAGGCCATAAATGTGGTAGCTGCAGCATGCATTCCCATGGAGCCCATAAATAAATCAATGCTTAAACCGATTAAAAAGGCACTTAATAATAAGAGCCATTTTGGGGTTTCAAATGGCAATAATAAAACAAACATAACATACACATAGGGGTTGATGTAACCTCCTAAGTTAACATTGTTTAGAACTAATACTTGCAAAAGAATTAGTAAAATAAACCGAAGAGAATTTATGATAATTATTTTACTCATCCACAGTCATGTTTTTAAGCTCTTGTAATTCTTCTTTTAAAGTGTTGTCCACAATATAAACGAATCGAACTTTATTATAATTTGCCGAAAATCCCAATTGGATATCATAAAAGCTAGCCCCTTTTTTCAAGTCAAATTTATCAATGGTTCCGACGGTAATATTATTTGGAAAAATCGAGGAATTTCCACTAGTAGTAATGGTGTCGCCTAATTCTAGGTGTACGTGTGACGGAATGTTCATTACCTTGGCATAGTTATAATCCTTACCATCCCATTTTAAGGTTCCGGTATAGCCGTTTCTTTGTATTTTAACATCAATAGCTGATTTTGAATGAAGAACAGAAATCACCGTACAGAAATTCTTGGAAACGTCTTTTACAATCCCCACAATACCTTCAGCTGATACAACACCCATGGAGGGTTTCACTTTTGCAAGTATTCCTTTATTGAGGATTAAGTAGTTATTTCTTTTTTGAAAACTATTACTGATAATTTCGGCGGCTTGAAAACGATAATGCTGATTTACATTGCTACTGTCGATAACAAAGCCATCATCAATTTTCCGAATTTGCGAAGCAGGAAGAAGCTGACGAAGGCGTGCGTTTTCATGAGCTAATCGTTCGGTAGTTTCTGTAAGACCTATATAATGTGTAAAACTGTTAGAGGCTGACAATATGGATGATGTAAAGCCATTGGAAGCATTGATAAATGAAGTGCGTTGGTAGCTATTGTTTGACACAATGAAAAAAGCAGCCAACCCTTCTAATACAAGAAACATAAAGAAAAACGAATGTTTCCAAATAAAAAGGAGTAGGGCTTTCATGTATTGTTTACCTGTCTTATGCTTATTTAATTAAGAAAGGGAAGCGTTCAAAGTTTTTCAAAGCGATACCGGTACCACGAGCAACTGCACGAAGTGGATCATCAGCCACATGTACGGGTAGTTTTGTGCGTAAATGAATACGCTTATCGAGGCCGCGAAGTAAGGATCCTCCGCCTGCAATGTAGATTCCTGTACGGAAAATATCAGCAGACAATTCAGGAGGTGTGTTTTCCAATGCATTTAGCACTGCCGTTTCAACCTTTGATATTGATTTATCTAAGGCGGCAGCAATTTCCACGTAGTTTACTGATATCTCCTTGGGAATACCTGTAAGCATATCACGACCATGAACAGCGTAGTCCTCTGGAGGGTTTTCCAAGTCGGGAGTAGCACAGCCTACGGCTATTTTTATTTTCTCAGCAGTACGCTCACCAATAGTAATATTATGGTGCTTGCGCATATGTTCTACGATATCAGCTGTAAAATCATCACCAGCAATACGAATAGATTTATTATTCACAATTCCGCCAAGCGCAATTACTGCAATTTCACTGGTTCCTCCTCCTATATCAACAATCATGTTTCCGGTGGGCTCAAGCACGTCGATACCTATTCCGATGGCGGCAGCCATAGGCTCGTGGATTAATCGTACGTCCTTAGCTCCAGCTTGTTCTGCCGAATCGCGAACCGCTCGTTCTTCCACTTCGGTAATACCCGATGGAATACAAATAACCATACGTAATGGAGGCGGAAAAAGACTTTTCTTTGGGCTTATCATTTTAATTAATTCACGAATCATAAATTCAGCCGCTTGAAAATCGGCAATTACCCCATCTCGCAAAGGGCGAATAGTAGTAATATTTTTATGTGTTTTTCCATGCATCATCAAGGCTGTTTTTCCCACAGCAATAATTTTTTCTGATTTTGTATCGATTGCCACAATGGAAGGTTCGTCAACTACCACTTTATCGTTGTGGATAATGATGGTATTGGCTGTGCCAAGGTCAATTGCAATCTCTTTTGTGAAAAATGAAAATAATCCCATATTTGATTGTATTAGTTGTTTTGATTATTATTATTAAAACAAAGATTAAGTTTATTAATGTTTGAAATGGCGAATTCCTGTAAAGCACATGGCCATACCATTTTCATCGCAATAGTCAATCGAGTCTTGATCTTTTTTAGAGCCACCAGGCTGAACAACAGCATTAATTCCAAAGCTATGTGCTAATTTTACATTGTCAGAAAATGGAAAAAATGCATCAGAAGCGAGTACAGCTCCTGCAATTGTTTTACGGAAGTTACCTGCCTTTTCGATGGCCTGTTTGAAGGCATCTACACGCGATGTTTCGCCTACGCCACTTGAAATTAAGCGTTGATCTTTTACCAATATCATAGCATTTGATTTGGTATGCTTCACCACTTTATTGGCAAATACTAAATCCTTCATCTCTTGTGCGTTTGGCGATACTTTGGTTACCGCTTTTATATCTTCTGCAGCCTCTACTTTAGTATCTACTTCTTGCACTAAGAAACCGTTAAGCGTGGTGCGTGTAATGGTTTCGCCGAAATTTACATTCTTCAATTTCAACAATACGCGAGTTTTCTTTTTCTTCAACACTTCCAAGGCGTCCTCGTCAAATGCTGGTGCCATTAATACTTCGTAAAATAGTTTATCGATTTCGATGGCTGTTTCTTTATCCAATTTGCGGTTACAAATCAAAACGCCTCCAAAGGCAGAAATTGGGTCGCCATCTAAAGCTAACTTCCATGCTTCGGTTAGATTATCACGACTGGCAATTCCACAAGCATTATTATGCTTAAGCACTGCAAAGGTTGTTTCTTCAAAGTCGCCAATCAAACGAATGGCAGCATCAATATCCAATAGGTTATTATAAGAAATTTCTTTTCCGTGAAGCTGCTCAATTACCTCGTCTAGCTTGCCATAGAAATAGCCCTTTTGATGAGGGTTTTCTCCATAACGTAAAGTTTTCACCTCATCGCTACTTATTCGAAGTCCTCCTCGCAAGTCGCCATTATTGAAATAATTAAAAATGGCAGTATCATAATTTGAGCTAACCTTGAATCCGCCTGCAGCATAATATTTACGATCTTCCATTTCTGAAGTGGCGCCTTTTTCGTTTAGCAAATCCATGAAATCGGAATAATAATTCTGTGCTGCAATAATGATTACATCCTTATAATTTTTTGCTGCAGCACGAATTAATGAAATGCCTCCAATATCGATTTTCTCGATAATTTGACTTTCGTCATCGGTTTGAGCTACTGTATCCTCAAATGGATAAAGGTCTACAATTGCCAAGTCAAACTCAGGAATCTGATATTCGTCCAATTGAGCTAAATCTTCTTTTAGCTCACGACGTGCTAAAATACCACCAAATACCTTTGGATGTAGTGTTTTTACACGGCCTCCCAAAATACTTGGGTAGGAAGTAAGATCCTCAACCTTATGTACTTTAATTCCTAATTCGTCAATAAAAGCATAAGTTCCTCCAGTGGAATAAATTTCTACACCAAGCTCAGATAGCTTTTCTACGATTGGTCCCAGTCCGTCTTTATGAAAAACAGATATTAATGCATTTTTAATCTTGCGCATATTCTATTAAAATATATCAGTGTTTTTGTTGGGCAAAAACACAGGTTAGTAAATTTGTAACTAATTGAATATCACGTTGCAGTATATGTAGATAGTGAACGTGAATCAATTATGCAAGTTTAAATAAAAACTATAGAAAAATCTATGGAATAATTAACAAAAAACGAGTAGTTATTAACGTGATTTATTTGGGAATGATATTTTGTATCGCTGCTTTTGTTGGGTAAAAAATAGTAGAATTTCGTCCTTTTTATCAGCAATAGGTGTTTAGTGCTTTTATAATGAAAATTCTTGTGACTTAGAGGGGATATAAAGCAAAAAAAAAAGAGTCGTTTTATTTTATAAAAACGACTCTTTCAAAATTACATTATACTAAATTTTCAAAAGTTGTGTTGGCCAATTTCTTTTTAACAACACTCTCTATAAGATTCTTAACAATACCTTGATGATCGCTTTTCATTGTTTTTGTAGCGGCAGATAAAGCACGTATATCATACTGACTTGCATATATTTCTGGAACATTTTTCTCAATGTTCAAGAAATGATAAACAGCCATAATAGCTGATCGAACAGAATATTCAACTGTAAATACACAATCGTCTTCTATTTCGCAGAATTGACCTAAAAATGCAAGATTCTCACTTCCTTCAGGTATAACCTCTGGTCTGTCGCCTTTAACTCTTGGCATAAACTGACTGGTAATATACGGCATCATTGCAGGAATAACTACACATTCATCAACATAGGCTTGCATATCAGTTTCGGCAATTCCTAAATGGTATAGCAACTCTTGTAATAGTTCTCTTCCCGAGCAATCGCTCATTTTTTTATCAATAAAATCACCTTTGTTGTCTGGGAATAAAGCATACGCCCATGCCACAGTATAATCTGCTGGCTGATTTTTAAATTGTGGCTGTCTGTTTACAGTTACACTTAACAACCAGTTAGAATCTTTAATGGTGATAATTCCACCTGTAGCAGTTTTGTGAGGTAAAAATTTACGCTCAGCAAAGCCTTCCAGTAACTCACGCATTTTAGGGCCTTTTGCCGTAATGGTGTAAGATTCCCATTTTGTTTTGTCAATATCGCTACAAAAAACCTCTGGCTTACCAAATGCTTTATCTTTTGCTGCAATATTTTTCCATAGTTTCCAAACGGCACCTTCGCTTGTATCTAAAATAGGTGCTGTATCCATATCTCCAAGAGTAGAGTTCTCGGTCATAGAACCGTTTGTAAAGAAAACAAAATCGTTTGAAGTTGTATTTACAACTTCATCTTTTCCATTCTCAGTAATATGAATTGAAGTAACTGTTTTTTTACCATCTTTAATGTCAATATCTAAATCAGTTACAGTAGTACTGTATTGAAACTTAACACCTTTAGCTTCCAGTAAGTTTTTTAAAGGAAGTATTAAAGAATCATATTGATTGTATTTGGTAAAAAGCAAGCTCCTCATTGTGCTCATGCCTGGCATTAAATGAATAAAACGTTGCATATATCGTTTCATTTCCAAAACAGAATGCCAAGGCTCGAAAGCAAACATGCTTCTCCAATATAACCACATATCAGTTCCTAAGAATGATGCATCGAAATATTCCTCTACTGTTTGTGCTCCTAAATCTTCTTCTTTTGTAAGCAATAGTTTGGTTAATTCCTTAGAGTTCTTTTCGCTTAAACCTAAATCAGTCTTTCTATATTTCTCTCCTTTATTAGAAATTGCTCTTACATTAGAGAAGTTTGGATCAGCGTCGTTTAATTCTTTAAACTCTTCTAATACAGTTCTTCCTTCTTCTTCAATTGATGGCACTTTACCGTATAAATCCCATAAGCATTCGTAATGCTCTTCCATTTCTCTACCACCACGAACAATAAATCCATCTTCTGGGTTTCCTTCACCATCCATTGCTCCACCAGACAAACTAGCTTGCTCAAAAATAGTTATTTGTTCACCTTTCATGTGTCCATCGCGCATTAAGTATTCTGCTGCTGCTAATGAACCAATTCCTGAGCCTATTAAAAATGCTCTTTTGTTTTCAATTCCTTCGGGTTTACGAGGGGTAATGTTTTGATAATTATTCATTATTTTTATATTTAGTTTTTATCTTCTTTCAGAAATTCATTCATTGCATTAAGTGCTTTTATTCCGTATACAATTGAAGGGGCTCCTCCCATCATTACACTCACACCAATAGTTTCAGAAATCTCATCTATGCTAACTCCATTCTTCATTGCTTCTTTGGTATGTGTAATTATACAACCTTCGCAACGTATTGCAATAGAAATTCCTAGTGCTATTAATTCTTTGGTTTGATGGCTAAGTTTCTCATCTTTAATAATTGCATGATGCATTTTATTAAAACTAACAAGTGTTTCTGGAATATGAGAGCCTAAATCTCTCATTCCCTTCATTAACTCATTATAAGTTTGTTCTGAATTTGTCATTTTATAAAGATTTTAATTATTATTTTTTATGATAAAAAGTCAGGATCTTGATAAGCAGGATTTGGGTATTTATAAAAACCCTCTCCACTTGCTGCGCCCGTTTTACCTTTGTCTATATATTCTTCTTTTATCTTGTTTGCAATGTCAATCATTTCTTGATTTTTCATTTTCTGGCCTTGCATTAGTCCCACATTATATATTGTTTCCATGCCAATCATATCCATAACACCAAAAGGTCCAAATTTGGATCCTGTACTAATCATCCATACTTTATCGATACTTTCAACGTCTGAAACTCCATTAAAGAATAAATGCTTACCTGCTGTAATTAGCGGTACTAATAATGAGTTTAATACATATCCTGGTTGCTCTTTAAGAATAGGGATGGGTATCATTCCAATATCTTTAGCAAATTTAAGTACAATATCAAAATACTGTTTGTCTGTTCCTGCATGCATCATAACCTCACCTACATTTGCATCCCAAACAGGGTTTGCAAAGTGTAGTGCTAAAAACTTCTCAGGTCGTCCTGTTTCCTTAGCATACATACTAGGCAACATTGTAGAAGAATTTGATGTGAAAATTGTTTTTTTAGGTGCAAATTTTGCTAACTCTTTATAAAACGATTTTTTAATTTCTAATTTCTCTGGAACAGATTCACTTACTAAATCGGCATCTTTTACGGCCTCTTCAAGATTTGTAGTATACGATAATCGCAAAAATGTTGCGTCTATCTCTTGCTGACTAGCACCACGTTGAGCTTTAAAAATTTCTGCAAATTTTTTATGAAATTCTTTTCCTCCTTCAAGTCCTTTATCGAATACATCATACACCGTTACATTAAAACCATGAAATGCTGTTTGCCATGCTATTTGTGAGCCCAATACTCCTGCTCCTGCTATTGTTACATTTTTAATTTTCATAAGAACTCGTTCTGTTAATTAAGTATTTAAATGACAAAATTAAAGAATTATTCTGATATATGCAAATTATTTATATTAATTCTAAATAAGAAGATGATAAAGTTCATTTATGTTACTATGAAAAATAACCAAAGTCCCTATAAGTAGCTTTTGAACAGGTTTCTGGCTAGAATTAATACTCAAATGCTTTTTCTTTATTTGTTTTTCAATTCTAGTATTTATTCAATTATTCTCTTTTGATGGCTATACTTAATCCCAAATTCCTCAAGTTCTTCAAGAACGGGATTGTATATCTCTGGGTAAATAGGTAATACTGAACCTCTCAAAGTTATTTTTCCCTCTAATATCAGTCTTGCTGAAATAGCCACAGGTAATGAAACTGTCCTTGCCATTGCACTGTCACCTTCTGGAATCCCAGTAACTACCATTGTTGATGACCATTTTTCCCTTTTGCCGTTAAAATCAACTATAATATCATCATGAATAATCGCCATATCTTTTTCATGCGATTGATACGACATTTTTTTCA
>JAGLCR010000045.1 GCA_023146135.1 Bacteroidales bacterium | reverse complement strand
AGGCATTGCGAATAGCATTAACTTCGGCATGGGCAGTGGGGTCCTTAATCGATGTTACCGTATTCACTCCTGTGGCAATAATTTTCCCATCTTTTACTATAACAGCACCAAAGGGGCCGCCATTACCTGATTTTACATTCTCACTAGCCAACTCTATGGCCATGCCCAGATACTTATTCTCCATCTTTATTTATTTTCTACATTTTCAAAGCTTCGCTTAATTCTAATGCATGATTCAATAATTTCTTCTTTAGTAATTATTAATGGAGGTGATATGCGAAATGCTCCTTCATGGAAAAGGAATAAATCACTGATAATACCTTGCCTGTACATTTCTTGCATCAAAGTGTCAATATCATAGTCTTTTCCTAAGTCAACAGCCATATATAAACCATCGCTTCTTATTTCCTTAATAGCTTTTATTCCTTCTAATTCAGATCTAAAAAGCTGAGCCTTTTGTTCGGCAGACTGTATGAGTTCGGGTTGGTTTATTAGTATTTTAAGATTGGCTAAAGCAGAAGCTGCGGATACCGGATGTCCTCCAAAAGTAGTAATATGCCCTAATACGGGATTGTTTGTGAGTGTATTCATGATTTCGTTGGACGAAACAAAGCCTCCAATAGGCATGCCTCCACCCATTGCTTTTGCAAT
Organism: Bacteroidales bacterium; assembly: GCA_023146135.1. GTDB lineage: Bacteria > Bacteroidota > Bacteroidia > Bacteroidales > UBA1556 > UBA6267. Next base: position 54,278 of record JAGLCR010000045.1, on the reverse strand, counting down.
GGTAAATATATCAGGTATAACATTGTATTTTTGAAATGCAAACAGACTACCCGTTCTTCCAAATCCAGTTTGTATTTCATCAAAAATTAGCAATGTGTTTGTTTTGTCGCAAGCGGATCTAAGTTTTTTGAGAAAATCATCCGTAGGGCTTATAATGCCACCTTCCCCTTGTATTGGCTCTACTAATACGCAGGCAGTTTTATTAGTTATTTTTGTTAAATCGTCCTCATTATTAAATTCTAAAAAACCAATATTGGGAAGAAGTGGGCGATAAGCGGTTTTGAAAAATTCACTACCCATAACGCTCATAGCCCCATGTGTGCTGCCATGGTAGGCATTATTGAAAGCTAGTATTTCACTTCTTCCAGTATATCTTTTGGCAAGCTTTAGCGCTCCTTCAATGGCTTCACTACCTGAATTTACAAAATAGGTGGCAGATAAGGGGTTGGGGATGTTTTGAGCAAGTAATTCGGCAAAGCGTACTTGGGGCTCTTGAATAAATTCTCCATAAACCATTAAGTGAGAGTACTTGTCAAGTTGGTCCTTTATTGCTTTTATTATTTGTGGATGTTTGTGCCCGAGATTACTTACAGATACTCCAGAGACTAGGTCAATATATTCTTTACCATTTTTATCAAAAAGATATATTCCTTCCGAATTAATGATCTCAATTCCAATAGGGGCATCAGATGTACGCCCTTGATGATCGTAAAACAATTGTTTTAATGATGCCATACTTATTACTTTTTTCTATTAATCAATAAGTGATAAATCACCCAATCCTTCTCTAATTATTACATTTTCTTCACTAGTACAATCTACTATTGTTGATGGCATATTACCACCAACACCTCCATTAACGACAATGTCAACTTTATTTTTGTATTCATCATATATAAGTTCTGCGTCACTAATATAATCAATGATTTTGTCCTTATGATGTAGTGATGCAGATAGTATGGGGTTGCCCAATTCTTTAATTATATCTTGAACAATTGCATTATTAGGTATACGAATGCCCACTGTTTTCTTTTTGCGTTGAAATAATTTTGGAAGCTTACTATTTGCATTAAGAATAAAGGTGAAAGGGCCGGGGAGACAGCGCTTCATAATCTTAAATGTTGGGTTGGAAATGGGTTTGGTAAATTCAGAAGCACTACTTAGACTTTCGCATACAATAGAGAAGTTATTCTTTTTTGGATCTACTCCTTTTAATTTTGCAATTTTCTCTATTGCTTTTTGTTTGTTTATGTCGCAGCCAAAAGTATATACTGTGTCGGTAGGGTATATAATAATTCCACCATCTCGCAAGCATTTTGCTATGGTACGAATATGTTTTGGTGAAGGATTATCTTCATATAACCTTATTATCATTCTTGAATGTTTATTTATAATTCACAAAGCTACGTATTTTTTATGGGAAATGAACTTTTACTATTATAAAAAGTATATATATAAACAAGCAATTTGCATGGTGTTTTGAAGAGCTTTATTAAAAAAATACTATTGCTTTCTTTTTTTTGTAATTTTCAAGAATAAGCTTCATTTTTTTTACTAATATTGTAATCGAATAAAACTGAAAATTAATCAAAAAAATAAGGGTATGAATAGGATATCAATACGTCTAGTAATAATTGGAGTTATTTTTATGAGTTTCGCAATGAATACGCAAGCTCAATTGCAACTTTTGAGTGGTTTATCCGGTGGGACTTATCAAAGTTTAGCTCAGGACATTAAAAATAATTCAACTCAAAAAATTAACGTGCTTACCTCATCAGGAAGCGTTGATAATTTCAATCAGTTAATTTCGAATGATAATTCAATTAATGTTACCTTTTTACAATATGATGTTTTATTATCGCATGAAATGAAAACGCCAAGTATTCGTGAAAATTTACGTGTTTTATTGCCATTATTTCTCGACGAAGAAATTCATTTGATAGCGAAAAAGGGGTCTGATATTACTAACTTATCCGACTTACGTGGTAAAAGAGTTGCTGTTGGAACGAAGGGTCAAGGAACTTTCATTACAGCAACAACGATTAAGCAGCGTACAGGTATCGCTTGGTTCGATGTGGAGATTAGTTCAAATGATGCTTATCAAGCATTACTAGATGGTGTAATTGATGCATACTTTTATGTTGGTGGAGCTCCAGTTTCTTCACTTAGTAAGTTACATGCAGATGCGCCAATCCAATTAGTTAATATTAAGCATAAAGCTTTAAAGGATATATATCGTAAGAAGAAGATAAAAAGTGGTACTTACGCTTGGTTAACAAAAACAGTTACTACCTATGCTGTACCAACTTTATTAGTTGTTAAAGTTGAAAATATGAGTGATGATACTCAACTAAAGTTTAATACACTTGTAACTGAGGTTAGTGCAAGTCTCAAAAAGATGCAATCGTCAGGTCATGAAAAGTGGAAAGATGTATATTTTAAGAACCAAGATATTGATTGGCCTTACTATTATGCTCGTCCTATAGTTAAAGAGACTGGGGATACTGGAACAAAATAGTAAAGATCAGCTTTTTAAAAGCAAAAAAAATGCCTGTTTATAATTTATAAACAGGCATTTTTTTTGTTTAAGTTTTTTCTATTCTACAAATAAAACCATGCCTTTTAGGTATTCTCCTTCTGGATGAAAGATGCTAACAGGGTGGTCGGCGGGTTGTGATAAATGGTGCAGTACCCGAACTTTTCGTCCACTTTGAATTGCGGCCGCTAGTACTGTTGATTCAAATAAGCGACGATCAACAACTTGAGAGCATGAGAAAGTAAATAAAATACCGCCTGGAGCAATTTTTTTGAAAGCTGTTGCATTAATACGCTTATAGCCTTGTACTGCTTTATGTCGCACATCGCGATGTTTAGCAAAAGCTGGAGGGTCTAGAATTATCAAGTCATAAGGTTCTTCCATTTCATTCAGAAAACTCATAGTATCAATGGCAAAAGACTTATGCTTGTCTCCACTAAATCCATTCAAAGTAACATTTTCATCGGTGAGTTCTATGGCGATTTTGGAGCTATCCACAGAGTGAACCTCCTTAGCTTTGCCATGAAGTGCATAAATAGAGAAGCCTCCAGTATAACAATAGGTGTTTAATACTTTTTTACCTTTTGAATATTGACCTACTAACTCACGGTTAAAGCGTTGATCGATAAAAAATCCGGTTTTTTGCCCTTTAACCCAGTTTACTTCAAATTTAAATCCATTTTCAATAACTATGTCCGATTCTTTTTCTCCAATTATAAAATGATTTTCCACATCGAAAGGTAAATTTTTTGGTAGGCTCTCTTTACTTTTTACATAAATAGTGTCAATCCCATTTTTGTATATATCCTGTAAAGCTTGGGCAATATCCTCTTTTAATTGGTACATTCCAACCGAATGGGCTTGAATAACTGCTGTCTTATTGTAAATATCAATTACTAAACCTGGCATGCCATCGCCTTCGGCAAAAACCAATCTATAAACGTTGGTATTTGGATTATCAATAAGGTTTAAAGATTGACGTACATTATAAGCAGTTTGTAGTTTATGTTTCCAAAAATCAGCATCAAGTTCTATTTGTTCAAAACTAAAAACACGTACTGCGATGGATCCATTTCCCCAATGCCCAATCCCCAGAAAACGGTCTTTATTGTTGAAAACTTCAACGATATCGCCTTCTTGAGTTGGTCCATATATTTTTTTAATAGCTCCTGAAAACACCCATGGATGTTGCCTTAAAACAGCGTCATCTTTTCCTGATTTTAATACGATTCTTGTTTTGTCTTTCATGTTTTATCTCTTATAACTTTCAAATATGTAATGGCAAATACAGTGCGATGCTTAGATTAGGCATTCTGAAAAATTGCTTTGCAAAATTAAGCTTTCTTGGAATATGATTTTAGCTAAGTTTTTTATCAATATAATTCATTGGTTTTTCAACAATTTTTCAAGCTTAATAGTTTGTTATTTGTCTTATTTTTATTCACATTTAGGTGGTGAAAAATATCTATTTTTGTAAGAATAATATTATTAATAATATTTAATTTTACCTTCATTGTTCTTTGCATGCAAAGAATGTAGATTTATATAAAGAAAACAGTATAAATAATTATAAAACTAATAAATATGAAAAGGATTTTAAGCCTAAGTATGGTTGTAATGCTTGCACTAATTGTGTTTACTTCAGCAAGCCCAAAAAAGAAAAAGAAAAAGAAGGCGTTTAAGGGAAAAATCACCTATGCGATATCTTATGAAGGTGAAGCGTTAACAGCGGTACAGAAATCGAAGTTGCCCAAAACGATAACAGTAAAAGTGATGGGAACTATGTCTCATACCGAGGTTGTGGATGGTCCAGTTATTATCACAATGATTGAGCGTCCCGATGATCATGTGAAAATTACAATGGTTGAATTAATGGGTAAGAAAGCGGGTATTACCGAGTTTGATTCAAGCCTAGTAGATACAACTATGCAGTATACTACAGAAATTGAATATAGTGATGATACTAAAGATATTGCTGGCTATACATGCAAGAAAGCAGTGGTTACCTTTACTCCCAAAGAAGGTGTGGAAGATGAAGAACAAACTTTAGTAATCTATTATTCTCCGGATTTAGGGGGTGCCGAATTAAATGTAGGAGGGCCTTATGCAGGAATACCTGGTAGGATTTTGGAGTTTTATCAAGTTGCACCTGGAATGATATCAAAAATGACTGCCACAGAAATTAAAAAAGGTGGAGTTAATGAGTTAGTTGATTTCTATTTTAATTCTGACTTCAAAGAGTTTAAGACAAAGGAAGAATTGGGAGAGTATTTTCAGGGATAATATAGCGAATGGCAAAGGCGAAGAGTAGTAAAAAGAACGTAATGCGTGATGAGGTTGAAGAAACTTCAAAAAAGAAGCGCAGTAAAAGTAAATCAAAGAAGTTGAAGGGTGTAAAAACTCCTTCGATGAATTTGGCATTTATAAAAGATGAAAGAACACACAAGATTGTAGGTGGGTTCTTTATGTTATTTTCAATATTTTTATTGTTTGCTTTTTCATCCTATATTTATAATTGGTTTAGTTGGCAAACAGATGATATTTTTTCAAACATTGGATTCTCAAGAGTTTTATTTGATAATACCATAGAGGTGAATAATTTCATGGGGCGCTTAGGTGCTGCATTATCACTTTTTTTTATTAAAAATGGATTCGGAATTATATCATACGTTTTTGTTTACTTGCTATTTTTAGTAGGTTTTCGTTTGTTCTTTGGATTTAGTTTATTGTCATTTTCAAAGGCTCTAAAGCATTCATTGTTTGGTTTAGTTTGGGTTTCATTTACCCTAGGTTTTTTATTTAGAGGAGCAAAAGCTTCCTTACTTGGAGGGGTTTTTGGTTACGAATTATCCACGTGGTCTATTGGCTTTGTGGGTAATATAGGCACGTTTATTCTTTTGTTTTTTGGCCTTGTAAGCTTTCTAGTTCTAGCATTTAATATTCATAATCGTTTTGTTAATAACTCAATTGAGGAAGAGCATGATGCCGAAAAGGAAGATGCATTGAATAGTTATTCTACCGAAGGACTTAATATTGATGATTTAGCAGCTTTGGAAGGGCTAAATGATGATGTGAAAGAAGATTCTTCTCTTGAATTAACTTTGGTAGATACTCCAGAGAGTGAGGGCGAAGAGCCAAAGCTTGATTTGGAGATTGAACTTACTGAAAATGATGATGGTAATAAGGCTGTTGATTTGGATGCAGAGATTCCAACACAAGATCAGATTGTGGATAATGATGAAGGAGAGTTGGAATTGAATATTGAGCAAGTAGAGGATGAGGGAGAAGTGACTGAAAATATTCCTGAGGATGGTCATGGTATTGAAACAGAATATGATCCCACTGCCGATTTGAGTAATTTTAAGAACCCTAGCTTAGACTTATTAGCTGATCATGGAAGTTCCAATGAGATTTCTATGACTAAAGAAGAACTCGAGGATAATAAAAACAAGATTGTTAAAACTTTGGGTGATTATTCAATTAAAATTCAGAGTATTAAGGCAACCATAGGACCTACTGTTACGCTATATGAAATTATTCCTGCAGCGGGTGTTCGTATCTCAAAAATTAAGAATTTAGAAGATGATATCGCCCTAAGTTTAGCCGCAATGGGGATTCGTATTATAGCTCCTATTCCTGGACGTGGAACCATTGGTATTGAAGTGCCAAATCTCAATCCAGAGATTGTTTCCATGAAAACAATTCTTGCTTCAGAAAAGTTTCAGAATTCGAAATTTGACCTGCCAGTGGGAATTGGAAAAACCATATCAAATCAAACCTATGTTTTCGACCTTGCTAAAATGCCCCACCTTTTAATGGCAGGTGCTACTGGACAAGGAAAGTCGGTAGGTTTAAATGCTGTAATAACCTCCTTATTGTATAAGAAACATCCAGCTCAATTGAAGTTTGTAATGGTAGATCCAAAGAAAGTGGAGCTTTCATTATTCTCAAAAATAGAGCGCCATTATTTGGCTAAGTTGCCGGACAAATCGGAGGCTATCATTACTGATGTAAAAGAAGTAGTAAATACTTTGAACTCGCTTTGTATCGAGATGGACGAGCGTTATGATTTATTGAAAATAGCACATGCTCGAAACCTTAAAGAATATAATGTTAAGTTTATAGCACGAAAGTTGAACCCGCAGAATGGCCATCGATTTTTACCCTATATAGTCGTTATTGTGGATGAGTTTGCTGATTTGATAATGACTGCAGGGAAAGAGATTGAAGCACCTATTGCACGTTTGGCGCAATTGGCCCGTGCTATTGGTATTCATTTGGTAATAGCGACACAACGCCCTTCTGTGAATGTGATTACGGGTTTAATAAAGGCAAACTTTCCAGCACGAATTGCTTTTAGGGTTGCTTCAAAAATTGACTCTAGAACCATTTTAGATGCAGGTGGAGCTGACCAGCTTATTGGCCGTGGAGATATGCTAATGTCTACTGGAAATGAGATGGTGCGATTACAATGTGCCTTTGTGGATACACCTGAAGTGGAGCAAATTGTAGATTATATTGGTGAACAACAAGGTTATGCTTCTGCTTTTAACTTACCTGAGTTTGTGGGTGATGAAGATGGCGGTAAATCAGATGTGGATTTATCTGATCGGGATGTTTTATTTGAAGATGCCGCCCGTATGATTGTACAAAATCAATCGGGTTCTACTTCAATGATTCAACGTAAATTGAAATTAGGTTATAATCGTGCAGGTCGAATTATTGATCAATTAGAAGCTGCTGGAATTGTAGGCCCATTTGAAGGTAGTAAGGCTAGAGAAGTGTTAATTAAGGATATAGTTTATTTGGAACAGTTTTTGGAAGACTTGAACAAACCAAAGTAATAATATTAAAGAGATTTTTTTATGAAAAAGACAATTGTATTGAGTATTGCCCTGTTTTTTGGATTTATTTCCATTAGTAACGCGCAGGTTGATGATGTGAAAGCTCGCGAGATATTAAATAAAGTGAGTGCAAAAGCTAAGGTTTATAAAAATATGAAGTTTGATTTTACCTACCGTATGGTGGATAAAGCACACGATATTGACGAGAGCTTAAAAGGAACGGTTACCCTTGAGGGTGATAAGTATAAACTTATATTTTTGGGACGTACTATTATTAGTGATGCTAAAACTGTTTGGTCATTTGATCCTGATGCTGAGGAAATCCAAATTAGTAATGTAAGTAAAGATGCTGATGCATTTAATCCTGGTAAATTACTTACATCCTATGATGAAAGCTATCGTTCTAAGCTAATTAAAACCAAAAAAGAGGATGGTAAAGAGTATTACATTATTGATTTATATCCAAAAAAAGGTAAATCATTTTTTAAGATTCGATTAAAAATTGATAAGTCCAAGTTGCAAGTTGTAAGTGGTACTGTTTATGGAAAAGACAATGTTACCTACACATATAGTATAGATACTTTTGCAACTAATGTTGCTACAGCTGATGGTTTTTTTACTATGAATGTAAATGAATACCCAGATGCAGATGTTGTTGATTTACGATAGCATGCTATGATATTTGTATATAAAAAAACTCGAACTGTTTGGTTCGAGTTTTTTTTTGTACTAATTTTATTATTAATTCCTTTTGGTAGCTTCAATAAATGTTTTGGAATAGTCGTAAGTTGTTGAATTGATAGAGCGGTATTGGAAAAATATTTTCTTTGAGGTATAGTAACCATCGTATAATCCGTATCCTCCAACTTGAATATTATTAGTGCCTTCAATAGAAAAAGTTTCTTCTAAAAGGGTAACTTGCTGACGACTTATTCTAAATGTAGTAGTGTCGCCGTGATGCTCTAAATTTGTGCATCGAATGTTATATTGATATCCAATGCTTGGTAATATTTGTATGCTTATATTTGATCCTACGATATCAATATTAGCATAAATGCTTCCGCTTGTTTCTCCCTTAAAGTCTAATGTGCCATCGGAATTAAAATACTGTGATTGTCCACTATATAAATAATCTCCAGTAGGATCATTTTTAGGGATAAGATCACTATCATCATCTTTACCACATGACGAGCTAATAGCTAATAGAATTATAAATGCAAATAGTGTTATATTTTTCATGATTATGTTTCTTTAATAATAAATAATTAATTCTAATAGCCTCGTTTTCTATCTCTTATGTCTGATGAAAATTTCCATCGAACAACAAGCTTGTAATCGCTATGATGTAAATTGTAGTCGGAGCTATGTATCATATCACTCAATCCATAAGAATACTGAAAACCAACTTTAACAAAAGACATATTAAACCCCATTCCGAATACAAGTCCATAATCAAAATTATTGATATCTTTAATAGCACTTGTATTACTTTCATACCAATAATGATACCTTTGCGAATGCACTAAAGTAGCAATATAGGCGCCAGCTGAAAAGTATAATTGCTCTTGAGGGTAAACAACCATAGATATTGGAAACTGAAAATAGCTGGTCGATAATGTAAACCACTCATTTTGTTCTACTTTACCTACTTCATTATAAATAGTTCTTGTGGATGCAAAATGACCTCCATTATAGGTAAATAAAGCATCAAACTGCATGGATATTAGTTTGTTGATATGGTAATCCATAGTCATGCCAATATCAAAAGTAAATCGTGGAGAAGATAGTTTAGTTTCTTGTCTAATATTTAAAGTTTCAATATCAGGAAAATCACCCACGACGGTAGTTAGATTGAAGCTATGATAAAGGCCAAAATTAATAGCATTTTTATAAATTTCGTCCTTATTTGATTGCGCCCTCAGATTGCTATTTAATGCAAATAAAAGAAAAGCAAGCAAAAAGCTTTTTGTTAAAAGGTTTAGATTTTGCATAATTTATTATATAGATATTAAGTTTTTGTATTTTAAGCAAATATAGACAACTTATTAAACTCTTTCCAAAAATTTGGATATGATTTTTTCACGACCAAGGCGTCTTTAATATTGATACCTTTTCCTAATACGGCAAATGGCGCAAAACTCATGGCAACACGATGGTCTTCATGCGTTTGAATAGTGACTGCTGAAAAGTCATATTCCGTTTCTTTAATTTTGCAGCTATTAATTAATACCCATTCGTTTTCATCAGTTTCCCTGAAATCAAATCCTAACTTTGATAACTCAGACTCTAAAACTGCAATACGGTTGCTTTCTTTTATTTTTAAACTTTTCAGCCCACTAAATTTCCCTATAACTCCAAGTCCAGCACAAGTGTTTATTACAGACATTGCTATGTCTGGATAATTATTAAAGTCTAGGCTGATATTATGATTAATAACACTTGATTTTTCAATTAGAACCCCATCATTTTGAAACGAAGTTTTTACACCCAATTGTTCGAAAATGCTTGGTAATACAGCGTCGCCTTGAATGCTATTTTTTTTAAGGCCTTTCATAAATATACTCGCATTATTAGAAAAAGCAACACATTGATACCAAAACGCAGCAGCACTCCAATCAGATTCAGTTTCATAAACTAAGCCTTTGTACTTGCCTTTTTCAATGATTACGCTTTGTGCAATTCTTTGAACTGATATGCCAAAATCTTGCATTAGTTTAATGGTCATGTCTATATAAGGAAGTGAGCTAACAGTTTTATTTAATTGAATTTTTAATCCCTCAGGCAGGTAGGGGCTGATAAGTAGTATTGCTGTGATGTATTGACTGCTTATATGAGCATCAATAGTTAGATTATTTGATGCTAAATCTTTGCCATTAATTAATAAAGGAGGGTAGCCCTCTTTATTCAAGTACTTTATGTCTGCACCCAAATGCCTTAGTGCATCAACCAAAACCCTTATAGGTCGTTGCTGCATACGTGTATTTCCGTTCAGAGTGTATTCACCTTTACCAATGCTCAGGAAAGCGGTAAGAAAGCGATACACCGTACCTGCATCTTGAGTATTAAGCTCCTGTTTTTGAAAGTCGGAATGTAAATCTTTAGTAAGCAAGTCTTGTAAAAGGCTTGTGTCGTTTGCTGTAGAGATGCTTTTTAGTTCGATTTTATCATTTGCTAATGCCTTCATTATTAATAGTCGATTGCTTATGCTTTTTGAAGTTGGCAATTCCATTTCCACATGAAAATCCCTGAATGGGCACGATAGTTTAATAGTACTCATTATTGCGAAATGAAATAAAGTAAGCATTCACGAACTTCTTGTTCGCTTACGAAAGAGTCGAATTGTACATCTCCAATATTATTTAATAATATCACCGAAATATTTTGTTCTGTATTTTTTTTATCTTTTTTCATCAAATCAATGACTGTGTCAATACCTTTTTCTTCAATAGGGTAGGTTCTGAAATTTTGAAAAATAAACTCCTTTATTTCATTAAATACGTGAATAGGGAAATTGTTTTTCTTCACAGAATGCCATAATTCGCAAATAATGCCTAGTGCCACAGCCTCACCGTGAAGTAGGGGAGCTTCAGGTTTTTCTTGCAGTGATAAACTTTCGAATGCGTGTCCGTAGGTATGACCAAAGTTTAGAATCTTGCGTAAGCCTTTTTCGCTGGGGTCAAGCTTCACAATTTTGGTTTTTATTTCTAGAGAAGATTCGATAAGGTTTTCCCACTTGCTTATTTCATTAAAATGATAGGACTTGAATTCATCCCATAATTCATAACGATCAATAAGGCTATATTTAAGTATTTCCCCTATGCCTGATGTTATTTCCTGATTGGAAAGGGTGTCTAGGAAAATAGGATTTACAAAAACAGCTTCAGGATTACTAAAGCAGCCAATATGGTTTTTCAATACGCCTAAATCAATTCCTGTTTTACCCCCAACAGCGGCATCTACTTGTGCTAACAAACTTGTGGGGATATTGATAAAACGGATGCCACGCTTATAGGTTGAAGCAATAAAACCACCCATATCGGATATTACTCCACCGCCAAGATTTATTAATAGGGTGTTTCGATCAGCATTATTTTCGGCTAGGGTTTGCCACAAATGAAAGCAGATGTCAAGGTTTTTTTGATTTTCACCCGATTCTATTTCTAGTATCTCTGAATTTGCCAAAACAGATGAATTACGAATTAAAGTTGGAATGCAGTGAAGATGCGTGTTTTCATCTACTAGAATATAAACTTTTGAAACCTTAGGCTGCATTTGGAAGATGAATGCATCTAGGTCAGAAAAAAAATCACCAATATAAATTGGATATGAAAGGTGTGAAATGAGTTTTGACATATCAATTGTATTTTTACAAAAATAGTTAAAAAATGACATGCTAAGAATTTTTCGACTAAGAATCTCTTTATAAATAAGTGATATACAGTGAATGTTTGAAATTTAACAATCATTGTTTTATGCAAGTTGATAATGTGTGTTAAAATATTGATATGTAGATATGTATAAGGAGTGTTAAAAATATTAAATTATCTAAAAAAACGACTTGTATATTAAAAATATAATTTACATTTGCTGAATATTCTAAAAAGAGTAATTATGAAAATTGATTTTCAAAATACGGAAGTGGCTTTTGCCATGAAGAGTGATGCTGATTTGAAAAAGGCATATGTTCTTTTTAAAACCATTGGTAGTCCAGCAATAGTTAAAATGGGAAATGTGATGCTAGGGATAGCACTTAAGATCAATTTTCCTATTAATTGGGCTGTAAAGCCAACCATATATAATCATTTTGTAGGTGGCGAAAGTATTAGTGATTGCAGTCCTGTTGTTCGTAAAATGGAACCACATAATGTGGGTGCTATATTGGATTATTCAGTAGAAGGAAAAGATTCACCAGAGGATATACAAAATGCTTTGGAAGAAACTCTTAGAGCTATTGAGAATGCGGGTAAAGATTCTAATATTCCTTTTTGTGTTTTTAAGCCTACCGCTTTTACTACTGCTGCAGTACTTGAAAAAGTAAGCATGGGCTGGGATTTAACTTCTGAAGAGGAGATAGAGGCTCAGGGATTTAGAGATCGGGTTCACAAATTATGTGAAACTGCTCATGCTAGCAATGTGCCTATTTTAATAGATGCAGAGGATTCGTGGTATCAAAATTTTATTGATGAAGTAACCAATGCTAATATGGCTGAATTTAATAAGGAGAAGCCAATTGTATTTAATACTTACCAAATGTATCGTCATGATCGTTTAGATTTTTTGAAGAAATCATATCAAATGGCAATCGATGGAGGTTATTTTCTAGGAGCAAAATTTGTACGTGGTGCTTATATGGAAAAAGAACGTGCACGTGCTGAAGAAAATGGTTATGAGGACCCCATTCAACCTGATAAGGATGCAACAGACCGTGATTATAATTTAGCGTTAAAATTTTGCGTAGAGCATATTGAAAAAATAAAGGTATTTAATGGGACTCACAATGAGTATAGTACTCAATACCTTGTTGATTTAATGGAAGAGCATGGCTTGTCCAAAGGTGATGATCGTTTATGGTTTTCGCAATTATACGGTATGAGCGACAACCTTAGTTTTAATGTTGGTAAAGCTGGTTATAATGTGGCTAAGTATTTACCATACGGTCCTGTAAAACATGTGATGCCTTATCTATTGCGCAGAGCTGAAGAAAATACATCAGCTCAAGGTCAGTCAGGTAGAGAGCTTACCTTAGTATTGGATGAGATGAAACGTAGAAAGTAAAGTAAAAAAGAGGTTCGATAAATTAAAGCCCTTAAAAAGTTAAATTGTTAAAATTTCACATTTTAAAGGCTTTTTCAATTATTTATTATCACTCTTAATTATTAGCCAATAATTAATTGTTACTTTTGCCATAATTATAAACAAATAAATCAAACACATTAGACAGTACCTGATTTTGTTATTTATATGACATAATATATGATAAGATAAAAATGTATTGTCGAATTAAAAATTTATTAAATGAGAAAAGTATTACTATTTAGTTTGTTCATCCTATTAGCAGGAGGCATGGTATTAAGCTCGTGTAAAAAAGATGATGAAGAAGACGAGCCTGAATTGACAGGACTAGAGAAAGCAAAAAAAGATTACGAAGATCATTATGTTGGTACTAAGTTGAATTCTATCGGCTGGACTGGTAGTGAGGCTGCTTGTAATTCTGGAGATATTAGTTCTTCAACACGCGGTAAAGTTGTTGAGCGTGTTAATTATTATCGTGCTCTTTGTGGTTTACCTTCATTGAAGTTAAACTCTGCGCAAAATGCTAGTTGCCAAGATGCCGCATTAATTATGATGGCAAACAATACATTAACACATACACCTTCGTCAGGCATGAAATGTTGGACACAAGCTGGTTATGATGCCGCAAGTACTGGAAATATTGCCATTGGTTGGGGTTCTGATGAACCAAAAGCAAATCATTCAATCAATGCTGTTTCAGGTTATATGGAAGATCCTGGTGCCGGAAACGAAGTTGTAGGTCACCGTGCTTGGTTACTTCACCCACCATTAAGTGCAATAGGTACTGGTTCTGTTTATGATGCAAATCATTCATACCAAGGTATGAAAAAAGCTGCAGCAAATTGTATTCGTTGGGGAGATAATGTTAATGGAACGAGTTCTGGTCCAGAGTTTATAGCTTATCCACCTGCAGATTATGTTCCTTCGGTTTTGGTTTTTCCAAGATGGAGTTTTGCTCTTGCTAATGCAAGTTTCGCAAGTGCTAAGGTTACAGTGAAATCAGGAAACAAAACATATCAATGTAATATTATTGCTCGTGTAGCACAACAGGGGTCTGTAAATCCTGCAGCTCGCCTAGTATGGGAGCCACAAGGTCTTTCTATTAATTCAGATATGGATTTTAAAGTTACTGTAAGTGATATTCAAGGTGCGTCAAAAACATCTTATACATATACTGTGAAAGCATTTAAAGTGAGTGGTGTTGCACGTAGATCAGAATCTCAAGAAGGAAAAATGTTATTCCTATAGGTAATACATTTTCAAATGTATCAAAAGCGTTTCATTTTTTATAGTGAAGCGCTTTTTTTTATCCAAAAGCTGCTAGTAGTAGTTCGATGTCTTGAAAAGGTAGCTTGAACTTTTTTGCAATATGCTCCATGGTTACTTTTCCATTATATAAATATAAGCCTTTACGCAATCCTTTGTCTTTTAATAGCATTTCGTTAATTCCACTACGTTGAGCTAAGCTTAAAAGGAAAGGAGCAAAATAGTTGCTTAATGCATATGAAGCCGTATGCGGTGTTCGTGATGATATATTTGGTACGCAATAATGGGTAACGTTGTGTACTTGATATACCGGCTTACTATGTGATGTTTCTCTTGATGTTTCAACACAACCACCGCGGTCAATACTAACATCAACAATCACAGAGCCTGATTTCATTTTTTGAACCATACTTTCGGTAACCACATGTATTCCATTACTATTAGGGCTATACATGGCTCCTATAAGAACGTCGGCAGATCGTAGTGCTTCAGAGATTACATCTGGCTGGATAATGGAAGTGAAAATTCTGGCTCCGATATTATTTTGTAGCTGTCGTAGTTTTGAAATAGAGTTGTCAAAAACCTTTACCATTGCACCAAAACCAAGTGCGGCACGAGCTGCTGATTCACCAACAGTTCCTGCACCAATAATAACCACCTCTGAAGGATTAATTCCTGAAAAACCTCCAAGCATTTTACCACGTCCCCATTTTGGATGGCTCAAATATTCTGCTCCTATGAGTATGGCAGTGTTGCCTACAATCTCACTAATTGAATGAAGTACAGGGTGTTCATTGCTACCATTGCGGATATGTTCATAAGAGATTGCAGTAATTCGCTTTTTGGATAAGGCTGTGAAGTACTCTTTTTTTTGAGCACGCATATGCATAGCTGAAATAACAATTTGTCGTTCTTTCATTAATGCAATTTCATCGATAGTAGGTGGCGCAACTTTCAATATTATATCAGCCTGATATATCTCGGCTGTACTGTCAATCAATTCAGCTCCATTTTCACTATATAAACGGTTTTCGAAATTTGCAGGAAGTCCTGCATCTCTCTGAATTAATACACGAGAGCCATTTTCAACTAGAAGACTAGTGGCTGATGGTACTAATGCCACACGCTTTTCTTGCAGAATCGTCTCCTTAGGTACTCCAATAGTGAAGTTGTTATGCTTTTCTTTAATGGCTAGCAATTGTTCTTTTGGTTGCAACTGCTGTGAGTGATAGATATGTGAAGTTTTTTTCTTTCCCATGATTTATGAAAAATGCTTGTTAGAAAATCAAATATAGGTTTTTTTTTAACGCAAGTAGTAAAAAGTGCTCAAAGATTATTGGCATTTTTATTAAAACCAAATACGATATCCAAGTGTAAGGCGAACATCGTTTTGATAATGCTTACTCACGGCTTGTGAAATGGTTGAAGAAAAACCCGCTTGTTGATATCCTAGCCCAACGAAAAGTGCAGACGACTTATTGAGTATAAGGTTGTAATATAATCCTAAATCAATGAACATGCCTACTTTTGGATTGCCTCCAAAAGCATTGTTTGGAATTAGCGCTCCAACATTGGCATAAACTCCGAAGTCGTTGAAGCTATCTGAATAAATAGGAGCCTCAATACGCCCATATATTTTAATAAAATTAAGATTTACATCACTCCATGCAATTCCATTATTGATTTGTCCATTAAATGCTTGCCACTCGGCACCTAAACCTAAGTTGATTGCTGAAAAACGATGCAAAGCTTGTATGCCAGCATAATATGTTATTAAAGTTTCGCTTTCAGCTTGCTCAAAACTATGCCCATTTTGGTCCAGTACACTGCCGTTTTGGTCATATTGATACCAAGCAGCTCCAATGCCAGCATAAGGCATTATATACCATTTAGCACTGGTCTGATTTGAGCAGGATGCTTGTCGTGTACGTTGTGCTAGAGTTACTTGTGAAATAAGAACTGTAAGCAATGAAACCATTAAGAGCTTTCTCATATCTTAGCTACTTTAATTAACTTTTTCTTTTTCTTTTTTTTCTTTTTCTTAACCTTTACAGGTTCAAAAATCACCAAACTCCCACCACCTTGAACCATATGTATTCTTATTTTATCCTTATAGTTTACTTTGGATTGACTAAGAGTATAAGCATTGGCATTTGCTTTAGCGTAAATACCATCCTTCATCATAGTAATATAATATTTACCATATGGTAGAAAACGAGATAATTTTATGGAGATGATTCTTTCTTGAAAGTTAGTAAGACCAGCTAAATACCAAGTGTTTCCTTTTCGACGTGCAATTATAAGCTTTTCACCAATTTTTGCATCAAGAACAATGGTTTCGTCCCAAGTGGTAGGAATACGGCTTATCAATTTTGGTATGTCTGTTTGTTTCTCGTATAGTGTAGGAGCGCCACTAAGTGTTTGTAATGGACTTTCATAGACCACAAGCATGGCAATTTGCCTTGTTTGTGTACCCATACTTGTGGGTTTTTTATAAGATACCTTAAATTGCCCAAAATGGGAGTTTGACATAGATCCTGGTGCAAAATTCATTGGACCGGCAGCCATTCTGATAAATGGAATTTGAAGAGTGTATTCTGGTGTAATATCCTTAGACCATTTATTGTATTCATTTCCCCGAACTGCGGAAAAGGAAAGAACGTTTGGATAAGTTTTCCTTAGTCCTGGAGGTTTAAATGAGCCTTGAAAATCTACAATAAGTTTGTATTTATATGCCATTTTAGCAACCTTTTCGTAGAAATTAACCATATACTGATCATTTCGATGCATATAATCAACCTTAATCCCTTTCACTCCCATTTTGCTGTATATTTTCATTACAGCTTCGGTGTTATTATTTAAAGGTTTCCAAAGAACCCAAAGCAATACACCTACATTTTTTTCATTTGCGTAGGCAATTATTTCCTTCATTCTAATATGAGGAGCTGAATGAATAATATCTGTTGTGCTCCTAGACCATCCTTCACCCATCAAAATATATTCAAAGCCATATTTAGCGGCAAAGTCGATATAGTACTTATAAGTATCGGTGCTTATTCCAGTATTAAACTCCTCTTCATATCGAGAATTAGCACTATACCAATCCCAAACTACTCGGCCTGGTTTAATCCATGTTTCATCGCGACTATCCTGAAAACCGGCCAAAGTAAATGAAAGGTTACTAGCTATTAATCCTGCATCATCAGTACTAATGATAAATGAGCGCCAAGGGAAAGCTCTTTTTCCAAATGTAGAAGCAATGATGTCTCCCTCTTTTACCAAAATTTCTTTTCGGTCCATTTGCCTTGGACTAGGTCGAGTTTCTTTAATTACTTTGGGGAATACGGCTTTTAGTGAGCCCTCACCATTGGTTTCCAAATACATATTTGGATAGTCAAGAAGATTATTCTCGTTAAAAAGCATATTTATGCCATTTGATTTAATCAGGACAGGCAATGAAGCCATTTTGTATAATCTGTTTTCATCTAGGTACAGCATTTTATACAATGGCTCATTTTTAGACATAAAGCTTTTTTCTTCAGGGAAATAAGCTGAAGCTCCTTTTGGAAAGTTTAATTCCATGGTCTCTTCTTTAATTAGAACCTCATTCTCAATATTGGTAATGAATCTATAGGCAACACCATCATTATAGGCCCTAAATTCAATTTGATAGTCCCGTAAATCGCTTATGTTAAATGTAAATAATATTCCTTTATAATGACTTTCGTAAATTAAATTTTTGGTAGGTACTGTGGCAATTATATTGTCAATAAAATTGGTGCGTTGAACCTCTACTGTTTTTTGATTTTCACCTAAAATGAAGAAAGTATTTAGAAGTAAAGAAATTTTACTCTCTTTAAGAATTTCCTTGTTTTTATAGTACACACTCCATGTCATATTTGGAGTGGGGTTTAATCGTATTTCTATCTTATGGTTAGGCGAAAACACTGAAATTTTCTGAGCATAAGTATTGGTGCTAAATAGCAGTAATACAAGTATATATATTAAATTTCTATGCATTATTATTCAATTATCATTTTTACAAAGCTAGTAATTTATATACATTGCTATTCGTTGTTTAATAAGGGTTATCAATAGGCAAATGTTAATTAGTTTATTGGTAATTTCATGTATTTGCTATATCGTATTAGGTGTATATCAGCTAAGTCTTTTTGTATATTTGTACAAATTTTTAGACTATGACCAAGAAAATTGCCATAATCAACGGACCCAATTTGAATTTATTGGGTAAACGGGAGCCAAATATATACGGAGGTAAATCTTTCGAAGATTATTTGCAGGAGTTAAAACTGCTTTATAAAGATTGCGAAATCGATTATTTTCAATCGAATATTGAAGGGGAAATAATAGACAAAATACAAGAGCTGGGTTTTGAAGCAGATGGTATTATCCTAAATGCGGGGGGCTATACTCACACCTCTGTGGCTATTGCTGATGCGATAAAGGCAGTTGATGCGCCTGTAGTTGAAGTACATATTTCTAATGTGGACGCTCGTGAAGATTTTCGACGAATTTCTATGATTGGCCCAGTTTGTATAGGTAGTATTTCGGGATTTGGCTTGAAAAGCTATGAACTTGCTGTTGGCTATTTGTTTGATTTGAAAAGTGAATAAGGTAGTTATCAGTCGGCAGTCGGCAGTTGGCAGTCGGCAGTCGGCAGTTTGCAGTCGGCAGTCGGTAGTCAACAGCTGGCAGTCAATAGTTGGTAGTTAGTACAATTAATAAAAAAATAATAGCAAATGCTCCCTGAGCTTTTCTTGGGGATATTAATACAAAACACTAATATGTTAGATTTTAAATACCAAACCGAACAATTTGCTGATATTCGTATTTTACGATATCAGGTTAAAGATTTTGAAGCATTGCCCATTGAGCGTAAGGAACAATTATACTATTTGTATAAAGCGGCTCTTTATGGACGCGATATTATTTATGATCAAAATTACAAGCATAATATTATTATTCGCAAAACAATAGAGAATATTATTAAAACCTATTCGGGTGATAAAGCAAATGATGATTTTGGAAAATTTATCGAATATTGTAAGCGATTTTGGTTTTCCAATGGGATACATCATCATTATTCTATGGATAAGTTTTATCCAGCAATAGCGGAAGGTTATTTTAAGTCGCTTATTAATAATTCTACAGCAAGTTTATTTCCACTCCGTAAAGGAGAATCCATTGAAGAATTTCAACTATTTATTCTTCCCATAATATTTGATAAAAATTTGGATAATAAAAGAGTAGTGCTTGATCATGGTGTTGATTTGGTGGATTTGTCGGCTAATAATTTTTATGAAAATGTAAGTCAAGATGAGGCGGAGCTGTTTTATAAGGAAAAATTGGCTAGCGATGGGAAGCGACCGCCTTCACATGGACTAAACTCTAAGTTAGTAAAAGAGCATGGTGTATTGAAGGAGTTGGTTTGGAAAGCCGATGGAATGTATTCTTCAGCCATTAAAAAAATGTTGTTTTGGTTGCGCAAAGCTGAAGAAGTGGCTGAAAATAAGCAACAAGGTGAAGCTTTACAAAAGCTTATACTTTTTTATGAAACGGGTGATTTAGCCATATTTGATGATTATAGTATTGCTTGGCTAAAAGATACCAGCTCATTGATTGATGTGGTGAATGGATTTATTGAAGTGTATGGTGACCCTTTAGGCAAAAAGGCTACTTACGAATCGGTTGTTTCCATCAGAGATATAGAAGCTACTAAAAGAGCTGAAACAGTGAGTGGAAATGCGCAATGGTTTGAGGATAATTCGAGTACAGATAAGAAACATAAGAAAGAGAAAGTAACAGGACTGAGTGCAAAAGCTATTAATGTAGTAGTTCAATCAGGAGATTGCTCACCATCTGGACCCATTGGGATAAATTTACCAAATGCAGAGTGGATACGTGAAGAGTATGGTTCTAAGTCAGTTACAATTAGCAATATAATTGAAGCTTATGATGAGGCCTCGAAAGATAGTGGTGCACTTAAAGAGTTTGCCTTTAGCGATGAGGAGGTCGCACTTTCTAAGAAGTGGAGCAATATAGCCTCTAGCTTGCATGTTGATTTACACGAAATAATTGGGCACGGCTCAGGTAAGTTGGTAGCGGGAGTGTCCGATCCGTCTGAAACCCTAAAGAATTATGCTTCCACTTTGGAAGAGGCTCGAGCTGATTTGGCAGCTTTATATTTTGCCATTCATCCTCACTTGATTGAACTAGGTTTACAGCCTGATATTGAGGTGGGCTATGCCGAGTATAATGCGTATATCCGTGGAGGATTAATGACACAATTAGTTCGTGTTGAATTGGGTAAGAATATTGAAGAATCACATATGCGAAACCGACAGCTTATTGCCAAGTGGGTTTTTGAGAAAGGACAGGCTGATAATGTGCTAGAGAAAAAGATTAAGAAAGGAAAAACCTATTTTGTAGTGAATGATTACAAAAAGCTTCGCGATTTGTTTGGCGAATTATTAAGAGAGGTTCAACGGATTAAGTCGGAAGGTGATTTTGAAGCAGGAAAGGATTTAGTGGAAAATTATGGTGTCCAGGTTGATTATGAATTACATAAAGAGGTTTTGGAACGTTGGAGTAAATTGAATATTGCTCCCTATGCAGGTTTTATTAATCCTAAATTGGAAATGAAAGCGGGCTGTGGAAGGATAAATGATGTGGTGATTTCGTATCCCAACGATTTTATGGACCAGATGCTTGAGTATGGTGAAGTGTATGGCAGTTTATAGGATTTACGCCAAATAGTCACAAAAAAACAACAATTTAAGAGTAAATTGTATTAAAAAAAACAAATCATGTGGTTTTGAATAAATTCCTATAAATCATAAGATTAAAAGTGTATTTTCGCGCTCGTATAGAATAATGTATAGTACAGATATTCTTTTAACAATAAATATTATTAAAAAAATGGCAAAAGCACATAGTTTTCATGTCCCAGTAATGGGAATAGGATTCACAATTGACTCGCCTTTGAAGTTGGCCCATTTGGGTATCGATTCCGTAGTTTCTATGGTTGACGATATATTGGTGGAAAAAATTCGAAAGATGTATTGTGAAAAACTTGAGCTTCCATACAAAGAGATTTCTGCTAAGGTTGAAGATTTTAGAGCCAAGCGTTTTACCGCTTATCTAGATTTCTTGAATGAGCAAGTGGATCGAAAATTTGAGGGACTCAAGAATGCTACTGCTGAAAAAGGTCAGGAATTTCGTAGTTATTTGGAAATGCTTCCAGATGGTTCGGAGTTGAAGTCTGAGTTTTTGAATGTAGCGACAAATTTTAGTTTAACAGATATTGGTGATCGAGTGAAAGAGTTTCTCCAAAAGGGAAGTATCGACGTCAATATCATGACCAAAGTGGATAAGGACAATTATTCGAAAGGCGAGAAGTTACCTGTTGAATATAATGATGCCCACGCCGCTTTACGAGGATATGCTAATAGTAACTTAAGATCTTCTATTATCCTTTCAGCCGGAATGAACCCCAGACTGTACAATTATATTGAGCAGTTTGACGACTTTTATCCTGATGGAATGGGCGATATTAAAAAGAAGATAGTACTCAAAGTTAGCGATTATCGTTCAGCACTAATTCAAGGAAAGTATTTTGCAAAAAAAGGCATCTGGGTTTCAGAGTACCGTATCGAGTCGGGTCTGAACTGTGGAGGCCATGCTTTTGCAACTGATGGTTACCTATTGGGGCCTGTACTTGCCGAGTTCAAAGAAAAGCGTCAAGAGTTAATCGATTCTGTTTACGAAACCTTTGTACAAGGATGTGATAATAGAGGTCGTGAGATTCCTGATGTAAAGCTGCCTATCAAAATCACCGCTCAAGGTGGGGTTGGTACAGCCGAAGAGCACCGCTTCCTTTTGGAGCATTATGACGTTGATTCTGTAGGTTGGGGAACACCATTTTTGCTGGTACCTGAGGCTACTACTGTTGACAAATCTACTATGAATCAATTGGCAAATGCAGTTGAGAAAGATATATATTTAAGTGATATTTCCCCTTTGGGAGTTCCTTTCAATAGCTTGAGAGGAAATACTAAGGATGTGGAAAAAATGGCTCGTATTGCTAATGGCAAACCAGGCAGCCCTTGCCCTAAAAGATATGTAGCTCTGGATCAAGAGTATACCCCAAAAGGTCTTTGTACAGCTTCGCATAAATATCAGAAGTTGAAAATTGACGAGCTAGATAAGGAAGCTATTAGCCCTGAAGAGTATTTGGTTAAATATGATAAAATCGTAGAAAAATCTTGTACTTGTGTGGGTTTAGGTACATCAGCTTTATTGGTACATGGAATTGAGCCAAAGGTTGAAGGACCTGGAGTATCAGTTTGTCCTGGACCTAATATGGCCTATTTTAATCGTAAGATGAGTTTGAAAGAAATGGTAGGACATATTTATGGTAAAGTAGATGTGATAAGTCGAAACGACCGTCCTAATATGTTTATTAAAGAGCTTAAAATCTATGTTGATTATTTGAGAGATCGTGTAGAAGAAACTAGCTCGGATATGAACAGAAAGCAAGAGAAGTATCTGCTTACTTTCACACATAACCTAAACGAAGGAATAGAATATTATCGTGGTTTATTTACGGGCTTAAAAGATCGTTTTGAAGATAAAAAATCCGAAATGCTTTTGGAATTAGATAGTAATTTGGACGCCTTGCAAGAATTGAAACTTAAGATTGAAGGTAAAAAACTAGCCAAGGTTACGGCTCAATAAAAATCTTTTATAATAAATAAAAAACCTGCAACAGCTTAATGCTGTTGCAGGTTTTTTTATGCCTTTTAGTAAACAAACCTTTTACTTCACTGGGAAATATATATTAGTTACCCATTTGCTTGAATCGGGTTCTGAACCTGGGTCGGTAATATACTCTTCCCAAGGATCGCCATCCATAATTAATGAATTATGTACTACGTAATTGTCCAATGCTACCCAGGCATTATAAGAGCCTTCGTAGGGGCCAACGTATTTTACCATAAGTGTTTTTATGGTTGGTATTTCCATCGTATATACGTTTTTTGCCGTAATAGTGCTATCAAATTGTATGGGTATAAGGCAAGTAAATTGTGACTCAGCTTCAGGATGGTAGCTATGCCATTGAACCATGGGAGCACCAACAAGCTGAAGTTTATTATTAATAGCCAAATGCATAATAGCACCAAATTGTTTCCCCATTACATTGCTCATACTATCCATAGTGGATGATGCGTTTGAGGCTAAATATGTACCACCATTGAATGTACTTTCGATAATTTCGTAGCCATGATATTCTGCTTCCATTTCATTTTGCTCAATATGTGATTTCAAATGATTGAGCCCGAGTGCAAAGTTATGCTCATATCCTTTTTGGAGCATCCAACCTACAAAACGACCAAAAGGGTAGGATAGGTCGTGAATGTGTCGCTCCCAATAGACAGTAACCTTATTTACATTTTCTTCAAAAGTAAAATTCATTTCCGCTTTGCGATCTTGATCTGCCACTTCTATAAGTGTTTTAATACTGCCAAAATGCTCACTTTCTACTATGGTAAGTATTGACTCTCCTTCTTTTTTATCAGTCCAAACGACCTTAGCTCCAACGCCCTTTTCTTTACCTTTGAAAACTGCAGATAGGGTGGTGTCTTTCCATGGCGACCAATTATTCCAATTGTGCAAATCGTTTATCTGATTAAAAACTACTCCAATGGGAGCATTAATGGTTACTGACTGTTTGATATGAATATCAGAGGGTAAAAACAGGGCCCATGATAGCGCGCCAACAATTATTAAGGTAATAATGCCGGTAAGTATTTTGATTGTTTTCATTTTATATTGTTTAATTAATTGTGACATCAAAAATAGAAAAATATAGCATATAAAGAAAGCCGAAATTAAGAGCTAATTTCGGCTTTCGAATAGATGTAATCAAATGATTATTATCCTTTTGGAGTAATCATAAGTTTAAGATCTTCATATTTGTCATCTGAGCTAAGGCGAATAAGATACATTCCGCTGCTCAAATTATTTGCATTCATTTGTATTTTTTGAATACTTGCTTCTACTTCTTGTTGAATAACTAGTTTGCCCATAAAATCGTAGATGCTGATGAGTTTATATTCAGAATTGCTTCCCAAATCAATGGTGAATTTCCCATTAGTTGGGTTTGGATACAACTTAATATTTGATTTCTCTGTGGCATGTTTAATAGAGGTAGCACTTCCGATAGTTACGGTTTTGGTTTTGGTATCAGTACCACAACCATTATTTACGTTAAGTGTAACGGTATAAGTTCCATTCTGAAGATAAAGGTGTGTGCCCTGTCCTAATGCTGAGCTGCCTCCATCACCAAAGTCCCAAGAGCTGGCTCCAGGATTTGTAGATTGGTCCGAAAAGTCTACATAAGGATCGTTATTTGTTAGTACAAAGTTAGCCGTAGGCGCTGCACTATTAATATATGCATGCACCTCAACACGTTCGCTTGCACAAGCTTGCTTCTGAACCTTCCAATTAAAGAAATAGTAATAATAGCTCAGAGGATTAGATGCAGCACTACTTCGATTAATGCTTAATAAACCTGAAACGGTATATGGATAATTTGCCCCAGCATTATTACGGAATAAATTTTTACCCCCTAATTCGTAGTCAGTTCCTTGAGGAATTACAAAGCCAAGATAAACTTGAGTTTCTCCATTGATAACATTTACTGTTTTCGACTCTAAGGTAGTTCCAGAGCTTGACTTTAAAGTAATAGTGCGACTTCCTGCACTTGTAGCATATACGGTAACACTATCAAGAACAAGTGTTTTATATACATCAAATATTAAAGCCTGATTAGCATTTAATACACTTCCTGGTCCAGTTTTAGTAAGTTTTCCTGCATTAATAGTTGGGTTTGTTTGAATATTCTCAACCCAATATGATGCACTCTGACTAAGGTTAGGTGTGGTGAAGTAACTACCTGTATCTAATGCCATTTGTGATGACTGGGAGTTATACCATTTTATCAAACCATTGCCCGTAGCATGAAGCTGAATTGTTCCGGCATTACATCGAGCCATATTTGGAGCATAAGGAGTATTCGGCATAACAACATGAATATAAGCGTTTTTTATAATAGTGTTAAAACCATAAGAGTTTGTTGCTATAAGCTTAACATCATAATAGCCATTGCTTGAATAGGTATGTGTAGGGCTTTTTTGAGTTGAAGTGTTTCCATCACCAAATTCCCAATACCAAGTTGTAGGTCCATTTGAAGAAATATCGGTAAAGTTAACTGTACCAACACAACTTAAAGTATCGTCTGCTAAAAAGTCAGAAACAGGAGGAGCAGCAGCAAAAGCACATTGCCAGCTAGCGGCAAATCCAATATCTGTAACCATATTGTCTGTTATCTGGTGGAGTGTTATTGCACCACTATTGGCAACAATTATTCCTCCATTGGGTAATTGGTTTCCATCGTAGGATCCAATTAATGGAGCACTTGTTGATGTTCCATTATATATTTTGAGGTAGTCATAACTTGCCTCGAATCCAAAAGTACTAAAAGTAAGAGTAACACTTGATGCTCCTACAGGGGCAATAGTGGTTGTAACGCTAGTGCTATTACTATAATCAGAATTTCCTCCTTCGTCAAAAATATATCCGGCGCAACCAGTAACTGTTGAGCTGCCTGATGGAGGCATAATTACCATACATGGATTTGCTGTGTCAACACTGATGTATTCGGGCTTCAAAAGAGAATCGCTGCCACAGGTTCCACCATCAACAACAAGTTTTACATTATAGGTGCCAAAATTGGTATAAGTGTGTGTGGGCTCAAACTGAGTGCTTGTGTTTCCATCACCAAAGTACCATTTGTAAGTAATGGCATTGCTACTTAGATTTTCAAACTTCACTTCGGCAGGAGGTGCGCAATATTCTGTAAATGCGGTTGTGAATTCAGCGTGTACACCATTTACATATTCAGCACCGATACCTACGGCATAAAATGCATTTGTTACTGCGGCTACTGCTGGTGAGCATGGGCCATATAAATCCATTGCTGATTTTATTGAGTAAAAACGAGCATCAGCATATTGCGATGTATTGGTAAGGTAAACAGTTAAAGTACGAAATGCAACAGCAGCTGCAGTATCAATACCTACACCCACAACCGTAAATGTATCTAAATTGTCATTTATTCCTGTTCCACCATCGGTTGCTAAATAGAACCAGTGATTTAGTACTCCAGAGTTGGTATGTACTCCACCATTATCTGCTGTTCCTAGATAATAGTTTGTACCCAAATAAGTATCGGGGTCATTATATTGTTTTGGGTTCGACATCGAACGCATTATCATACCAATATCCTCGCCCAAGGTCCAATTACCAGTTTTTCCATAATGTTCAATAGCAGTACCAAATATATCGCTATAGGCCTCGTTCATAGCACCCGATTCGTCTTGATAATCTAAATCAGCTGTATGACTAGTAAGACCGTGAGTTATTTCATGACCTACGATATCGATAGAAACAAGTGGGGCTACACTAGAATTTCCATCACCAAAGGTCATAACTTGACCATTCCAATAGGCATTTACATAGTTGCTGCTATAATGCACATATGATTTAAGAGCAAAACCATTTCCATCGATACTGTTACGGTTAAACTTATTCCAATAATAATCATAAGTCATTTCCATGCCCCAATGGGCGTCAGTTGCAACCTCATCTTGATTGGCATTTACATTATTCCAATTATTATCTGTATCAGTAAAATCTACAGCACTACCGTAGGATGTGCCATTATTCATATCATAAGTTTCAATACCATTTCCTCTACCAGTTTCACGAAGGCGAAATGAGCCTGCACTCACATAGTCGGTAGTGATGGTTTTGCTGCCACTAAATTTAGTTGATGCAGTACCTACAGAATCACTGTGGTGAATCTTGTCGTTAATAAATAAAACTGCTCCATTTTGTGCGTCTATGTATATGTTGGCGCGACTCAATGGCTCATGAGCATAAACATCAAATTTATAACTTAAACGATATTTATTAGAAACTTTATTTTTGATAATTACCATTTCGGCATTTGGATAAAAGCTAGCATTTACATCCTCTTCAAAATGTTTTATCCATTGTTCTTCAACAGGAATTTCCCATTTATAAACCTTTGCGTTAACTTTAGCCAAGGCGTATTTTAATGCTTGAGCTTCGTTGATACTTTTTGTTGAAGCATCAGCTGCCAAAGGCGAAATAATTCCATTAATAGAATATACTTTATTACCTTTGATATGTGCCATAAACATAGCATCACGAACAATTATATTATTAACCGTTTGGCGATAGCGAATATGCGTATAACCAATTTGGTCTTGTTGACGGTCTATTTCAATAAATGCGCAATTTTCAGGTAGTTTATAAATACGTTTTAACCAACTATCAAGTATGTTAAAATCAATTTCTTTACCTTGCTTAAACTCGATGTAAGTGGGGAGTTTTGAATCTTTATCGATTCGTACGTTTGCGGCATCCGATATTAATTTATCGGCTTCAATACCTTGGTAGGATTGTGCCATTATTCCTTGCCATAGAAAGATGGAAAGAAGTACAAGTAGTGTTTGCTTCATAAGATATATTTATTTTATTGTGTGTATTGTGCAGAAAGGACAAATGTAAGCAAAATAGGTTGCTTGTATTATTTATATATTATGATATTAGTAAGCTTTTTATCTATTGCATAATGCTCTTCAAATAATAACAATAATGACTTTATTCTCGTACAGGTTATGTATATTTGCACAGACAATTAGATCTAATAATTACCAAAAAACAACATAATACTATATTGTAATGAGTAAATCAATCCTATTATTTATCAGTGTATTTGGTTTAATGTTTTCAAATATTGGAAATATTAATGCGCAAGATGAAGAAGTTAAAGAAGATGGTTTTCAGTTTGATACTATCGCCAATGTGAAAACAAGCCCAGTAAAAAGTCAATTTAAATCTGGTACTTGTTGGAGCTATGCTACCGTTTCGTATATCGAAACTGAAATACTACGAATTGATGGGGTAGAGTATGATCTATCTGAAATGTTTTATGTGAATTACGCATACCGCACAAAAGCAATTAGCTATATTCGTTTGCATGGTGTGGCCAACTTTAGCCCTGGTGGACAGGCACATGATGTGATGGATGTGGTTCGTGATTATGGAATATCGACAGAAAAAAACTACCCAGGGAAAATAAATGGTTATGATAAGGATGTTCATGGTGAGTTAAATTCTGGGCTTGCAGGTTTTCTTAAAGCAGTATCTAAAAAAGATGATAAGTACCTAAGTCAAAATTGGTTTTCAGGTTTTGAAGCATTGCTAAACTCCTATATGGGAACACCTCCTGCTGCGGATGTGCAATCAAAGTTTAATGTGGATGACTATGTGGAGTTAACATCATATATGTATAAGCCTTTTTATGCACCTATACGTTTGGAAGTTCCTGATAACTGGTCGTTTGATGCGAATTATTATAATTTGCCCATAGACGAATTGATGGAGATAATGAATTATGCTTTAAAGAATGACTACTCTGTTTGTTGGGACGGAGATGTGAGTTCTCCAGGTTTTTCACATAAAAATGCATTAGCAATTTTGCCTGAAACACATGTGGAGAATATGCAAGGGTCGGAGCAAAGTAAATGGGAGAATATGTCCAAAGCGGAAATGAATAAGAATATGTTTAGTTTTCAGAATCCAGTTCCCGAGAAAGTTGTAAATGATAGTATGCGCCAGCTTGATTTTGATTTGCAACGTGCTACAGATGATCATTTGATGCATCTTACGGCTTTATTGAAAGACCAGAATGGAACAATTTATTATTTAACAAAAAACTCATGGGCCGACAATAGTAATGACAATGGAGGTTACCTTAATATGTCGGAATCCTATGTGCGCTTAAATACTATTGCAATAATGGTGCATAAGAATGCGATTCCTAAGTCAATTCGTAAGAAGTTAAAACTATAATTACATTAATTATGAGCAATATAAGAGATTACTTTGATATTCGTGAATTAGTTTCGCGAGAAGTATATAATAAGGAGGGAGAGAATGCTTGGCGTTTTTTCGACCCTCGACTTATTGAGCTTATGTTGTTTATTCGCGAAGAGTTTAATAAATCGATTTATGTGAATGGCTGGTTTTTTGGAAAAGCATTTTCCCAACGTGGCTTACGCGAAAATACTGGTAGCGTGGTAAAAAAGAAAACCTTAGAGGGTAAACTGTATTTGTCGGCTCATGTTTTTGGTCAGGCCTTGGATTTTGATATAAAAGGTATGTCAGCTGCCGAGGTACGTGATCGATTGGTTGATATGGCCGACCGTTTGCCACACCCCATTCGGCTTGAAGCAAATGTAAATTGGGTGCATCTTGATGTGGCTGTTAAAGAAGGCCAAGGAAAAGTGTATGTTTTTAATGCATAGAAGTCATGCTTCGGTACAATTTTGAGGTTTCTCCGTTTCACTACGAAAATTCAAAATCACTCAGCATGACAAGAGCGGAAATACTTTTGGGTACAATTTTGAGGTTTCTCCGTTTCACTATGAAATTTCAAAATCACAAAAAATATTAATTTGAATTATAAAAACAATCATTAAGTAAAATATTAATAAATGAATGTCTTTTTAATTGGTTATATGGGAAGTGGCAAAACAACTGTTGGAAAAAAACTCAGTCGTTCTATGTCGTATGATTTTGTTGATTTGGATGTTCAAATTGAACAAAGTATAGGAATGAGTATCAATGATTACTTTCAAAAGAAAGGGGAGGAGTCGTTTCGAGAACTTGAGCACAAGGAATTACATAAATGCTTTAAGCTTGAAAATACAGTAATTTCATTAGGAGGAGGTACTCCTTGCTATTTCGATAATTTGGAACAAATAAATCAGCATGGAATTAGTGTTTATATAAAAATGAGTGCTGTTTCATTATCCTCACGACTGCAAAATGCAAAATCTCCAAGACCTTTAGTTAAAGGATTATCTGATGGCGAATTATTTGAATTTGTTCAACATCAGCTTGGCGAAAGAGAGCGGTTTTATAATAAATCACACCTTCTCATTAAAGGAGAAAGTTTGAAAATACCAGAATTACTTAATCTGATTAATTCGAAGCTTCTTGAGTAGTTTTTAACTCCAAAAGAATCACATTTTCCACATGATGTGTTTGAGGAAACATATCCACTGGCTGTATGGCTTTTACGTCATATTTTTCCATCAATATTTCCACATCACGAGCTTGGGTGGCTGGGTTACAGCTCACATAAACAATACGTTGTGCCTCGATACGGTTTAATAGCTCCACCACTTTTGGGTGCATGCCAGCACGCGGAGGATCGGTAATAATTACATCAGGCTTTCCGTGAGTATCAATAAATAAATCGTCCAAGACCTTTACCATATCGCCAGCAAAATAATCAGTATTCTCAATTTTATTCAAATTGGAATTTATCTTTGCATCTTCAATGGCCTCAGGAACATACTCAATGCCAATTACTTTTTTTGCCTTTTTAGCTACAAAATTGGCAATGGTACCTGTGCCAGTATATAAATCATAAACCAATTCGTTTCCGCTTAGATTAGCAAATTCACGAGTAATTTTATACAGATTATAGGCTTGATCATTATTGGTTTGGAAAAATGATTTTGGGCCAACTTTGAACTTTAAGTCTTCCATTTGCTCATACATAAAATCCTTGCCTGCAAATAACTCCACTTCTTGATCAGTGATGCTATCATTTTTCTTTTCGTTGATGATATACATCAATGAAGTAATCTCAGGGAAGTTGTCCTGAAGATGCGCAAGCAATCCTTCTCGAGCGTCTTTTTCTTCATGGAAGAAAACAACGATAACCATAGTTTCACCAGTGGATGAGGTTCGAACAATTAGGTTTCTTAAAAAGCCATGTTGGTTGCGAATGTCAAAAAATGTAAGCGAATGCTCTTTTGCATAAGCCTTTACTGCCAATCGTATTTTATTGGAAGGCTCAGGCTGTAAATGACAATGATTAATGTCTAATACACGGTCGAACATACCAGGGATATGAAAACCCAATGCATTCATATCACGGTCGGCAAAATCCATTTCTTTATTAAAATCGGTGAGCCATGCTAGGTTAGAGAAGGTGTATTCTAGTTTGTTACGATAATAATACTCTTTTTCAGCAGCAATAATTGGTTTTATTTCTGAAACATCAATATGACCAATGCGCGAAAGATTATCCTCAACTTGTTTTTGCTTAAACTTAGCTTGTTCGGCATAGGGGAGGTGTTGCCATTTGCAACCTCCACAAACGGTGAAATGTTCGCAAGCAGCTTCGATACGCAAATCAGATTTTTTGTGAAACTTAGTAATTCGTCCCTCCATATAGGAGCGTTTCTTTTTACTTACCTGTACATCTACTATATCGCCTGGAGCACCGAATGGCACAAACACTACTTTATCATCAACACGACCAATGGCCTTTCCTTCAGCTCCTGCTGCAGTAATTTCTACCTCTTGTAATAAGGGTTTTTCTCTACGCTTTTTTCTTCCCATCTTATTGCTTGTTCTATTTGGCGGCAAAGGTATGATTTTTAATAAAGCGTGAGAAAAGTGGGGCTTTTCGTTATTGACTCAATAATTTTCATAAATTTGATGTAGTTAAACTTTAAAATATGGAATACGACTATATTATTATCGGGAGTGGCTTCGGAGGCTCAGTAAGTGCATTGCGCCTTTCTGAAAAGGGCTATAAGGTTTTAGTAATCGAAAAAGGTAAATGGTATAAATCAGATGATTTTCCCAAAACCAATTGGAATTTGCGTAAATGGCTATGGATGCCACGTTTGGGCTTTTATGGTATCATGAAAATAAGTGCCTTTCGCCATATTTTAGCCTTGTCGGGAACCGGTGTTGGCGGGGGCTCATTGGTATATGCAAATACATTGCCTATTCCTACTAAAAACTTTTATAGTACAGGTAGTTGGGCTAGCTTGGCCGACTGGCAAGAGGAGCTTAAGCCCTTTTATGCACAAGCTTTAAAAATGCTTGGTGCTACACAAAATCCTAAATTATATGATGCAGATATGGGATTAAAAGCTTTGGCTAAGCAAATGGGGAAGGAAGATAAATTTGAAGCAACAGAAGTTTCTGTGTTCTTTGGCGAAGCTGATAAAACAGTTCCTGATCCTTATTTTGATGGTGAGGGGCCTGATAAAACGGCTTGTACTTTTTGTGGTGGCTGTATGACTGGTTGTCGCTATGGAGCCAAAAATACTTTGGATACGAATTACCTGCATCTAGCACAGAAAAAAGGAGCGGAAATTATTTCGGAGCAGGAAGTAATAGATGTAAAACCTGATGGAGCTGCTGATGGTAGTGAGGGATATACTATTAAGGCAAAATCTATTTCTTTGCTTGGGAGAACCAAGAGTTATAAAGCAATGAATGTGATTTTCTCTGGTGGTGTTGTGGGGACGGTGAAACTGCTTCTTAAACTAAAACAGGACTCTTTGCCAAATTTGTCGGATAAGATAGGTGATGATATACGCACCAATAATGAAACATTGATAAGTGTTTCTTCTTTAGATAAAGAAACTGATTTTTCGAAAGGTGTGGCCATTGGCAGTATTTTACATACCGATGAAAATAGTCATTTGGAGCCCGTGCGCTATGCGGAAGGCTCAGGCTTTTGGAAAATACTTCATTTCCCCTATGTTACAGGGAGTAATATCTTTATTCGTTTGGGTAAATTGATTGGGAAAATCATTCTTTCGCCTATCGATTTCTTTAGAGTTTATTTTGTTAACTCGTGGTCAAAGAAAACTACGGTGCTATTATTTATGCAAACTATTGATAGCACATTGCACATCAAAAGAGGTTTGTTTGGAGCTTTAATTTCCAGAGTGAGTTCAGGCAAGAAACCTACTGCTTTTATCCCTGAATCCATTGAATTAACAAAGAGTTTTGCTAAGATTGTAAATGGAAAAGCCACGGCAATGGTAACTGATACTTTAGTAGGAATTCCTTCTACGGCTCATATTTTGGGCGGAGCTGTAATGGGAGCAGATGCAAGCAAGGGAGTGATTGACAAGGATAATCGTGTCTTTGGGTATCAAAACATGATGGTTTGTGATGGAGCAGCCATTTCGGCTAATCCTGGGGTAAATCCTTCACTTTCTATTACAGCTATTAGTGAACATGCCATGGCAAAAATTCCTAAACAAAGAAGTTGAAACCCCATATTTTCGACACTTGTCAAGCCGTTACTTGGCCCCTGAGCTTGTCGAAGGGCTAATATAAAAAACTGTTGTCAAAAAGTAGATGTTCTTGGTCCCTGAGCTTGTCGAAGGGACAATAGAAACAACCTTTAATCCGGTCGAAGGGCAATATAGAATATCAACCTTTATATCGCAACCACTTCCACAACTCTTTGTATGTGGGCTTTTTACCATACATAAGAATTCCCACTCGATAAATTTTTGCAGCAAAAGCTGTAGTGGCTAAAAAACCTAATACTAATAAGGACATAGATAGTGCAACTTGCCACCAAGGAACACCAAATGGAATACGTACCATCATGGCAACAGGTGATGTGAATGGTATAATGGAAAGCCAAAATGAGGCGGGCCCATCAGGATTATTTGCAATGAATTGCAAACTAGCAATGGAGATGATGAGTGGAACAGTAACCGGCAGTACAAACTGTTGCGTGTCGGCATCATTATCTACCGCTGAGCCAATGGAAGCAAAAAGAGCTGCATAAATAAGATAGCCAAATAGGAAATAAAATAGAAAACTAAGTATTAATGCTGTATAGTTAATACTCATTAGCGCTTCGAAAACGACTGTTGTTTTATCAAAACTTCTATCAATATTAACACTAGATGATGGATCCATAACCTTGCCTGTTTGTATCATCTGTTGAGTCTTAATTTGCTCAACTTCATTACTAAAAACCCCCTGCATTGCAAATACGATTCCTCCTGTAAGGACTACCCAAAGGGTAAATTGAGTAAGACCAACTAATGCAATTCCAACTATTTTACCCATCATCAATTGAAACGGCTTAACGGAGGAAATAATTACTTCAATTATTCTGCTAGTTTTTTCCTCAATTACACCGCGCATAACTTGAGTGCCAAAAAGAAAAATGAAAAAGTATATTAAGACGCCCAAAACAATTCCCAATGCATATTCTAATTCACTGATTCTTTCTTTTTCGCTTCCACTTTCAGATAGTGTAATATCCTTAATATTAATGGATGTTTTAGCACTTTCGATTACTTCAGGAGATACTCCCGCTTTGCGTAATCTAAGCTCTCTAAGGTCACTATTAAGGGCATTCTTTATGTATGATTTATTACTTAAGCCGATGCTTTTATCTGAAAAAAGAAAAATAGTTTTGGGGTAAATGTAGGCAGGTTCAGGAATATATAGAATAATATCACAACCTAATTTTTCTCGATCTCTTTTTGCATCGCTAACATCCAAATGAAGCTCCTTGAAAGTTAGATGTTTATTGTCTTTAAATGCAGTTTTAAAAAAACCACTATCATCTACTATTCCTACGGTTTTTACTTCATCACCCCACGACGCAATAAATACAGGTGCTATAATAACTGTAGCCATCAATAATGGTCCTAAAATTGTCATAATAATAAATGACTTCTTTTTTACCCTTGTGAGGTACTCTCTTTGTATTATCAACCAAATTTTATTCATAGTGCTTATCGGATATTTTGATTTTCATTACGTACTTTTTGAATAAAAATTTCATTCATGCTTGGTATCACTTCTTGAAATTTAATTATTCTTGAGTTTTTCATCAATAGGTTGAGCAATTGGTTAGTTTGTGAATCGTCCTTCATTTTAACCCGGGCTCGTTTTCCTAAACCATAATCTTCGCGTGCCATTACCTTAAACTCATCAGGCAGAAAGTCCGTTATGCTTTTATTAAAGGGCTCATAGTCAATCTCAAATATATTAGTACGATGCGAACGTTTTATATCTAACATGTTTCCATCAAGAATTTTCTTAGAGTTGTTTATAAGTGCAATATGATCACATATTTCTTCCACCGAACCCATATTATGAGTAGAGAATATTACCGTTGATCCATTTTCCTTTAGTTTAAGTATTTCTGCTTTTAATATCTCGGTATTTATGGGGTCGAAACCACTAAAAGGTTCATCAAATATTAGCAGTTTTGGTTCGTGTAGTATGGTTACAATAAACTGAATTTTTTGCTGCATACCTTTGGATAATTCTTCTACTTTACGGTTCCACCATGAGTCAATCTCAAATTTCTCAAACCAGTATTTCAACCTTTTCTTGCTTTCACTTTTAGAAAGACCTTTAAGTTGAGAAAGATAAATGGCTTGGTCGCCCACATTCATTTTCTTATAAAGCCCACGTTCTTCAGGCAAGTAGCCAATCATTGAAGTGTGTTTAGCTTGTAAAGGTTCACCATTGAGAATTACCTTTCCAGAATCAGGTCCTGTGATTTGATTTATGATACGAATCAGTGTGGTTTTTCCAGCACCATTAGGGCCTAAAAGCCCATAAATACTGCCTTCAGGAACATTTATAGATACCTTGTCCAAAGCACGATGATTTGCATAAGTTTTGGTAACATTTTCAGCAATTAGAATATCCATTGATATGAATTTTTTGTTTGAGCAAATTTACATTTTTCTAGCATTGAATACGCAATCATTATTTTGATAGAAATTCTATTTTTTTACATTTTTTTAATTGATAATTGGTGTCTAATTTTAGGGCTTTCATTATTCTACATGTTTCCAAATAATATTACTACCTTTGTCCTATTACCAAAAACAGTTAAAGTATAAATTAAAATTTTAAATATCTATGAAAAAACTATCAATTATAGTGATTGCTTTCGTAATGCCATTTATACTAATGGCTCAGAAAGACAAACAACCCAATATTTTAGTTATTTGGGGAGATGATATTGGACAATCCAATATTAGCGCATATACTCACGGTGTGGTTGGGTATCAAACACCAAATATTGACAGAGTTGCTAAAGAAGGTATGATGTTTACCGATTATTATTCGGAGCAGTCATGTACCGCTGGTCGTTCTTCGTTTATGTTAGGGCAAAGTGTATTCCGTACAGGATTAAGTAAAGTAGGTTTGCCAGGTGCTAAAGAAGGTATTAACGAAAAAGACCCAACAATCGCAGAGCTTTTAAAGCCTCTTGGATATAGAACAGGTCAGTTTGGTAAAAATCACTTAGGAGATAGAGATGAGCATTTGCCTACTAATCATGGTTTTGATGAGTTTTTTGGAAATCTATATCACTTAAATGCTGAAGAAGAGCCAGAATTACCAGATTATCCAGATCCAGAGAAATATCCAGATTTCAGAAAGACTTTTGGACCAAGAGGAGTAATTCATTCTTATGCCGATGGTAAAATTGAAGATACAGGACCATTAACTAAGAAGAGAATGGAAACTGTTGATGATGAAACTATTGCTGCTGCAAAAAAGTTTATTAGAGACGCTGTAAAATCTGGCGAACCATTTTTTGTATGGTGGAACGGAACAAGAATGCATTATAGAACTCACGTAAAAGAAGAGCATAAAGGTATTTCAGGTCAAGACACTTATGGCGACGGAATGGTTGAGCACGATATGCATGTTGGCGAGTTATTAGATTTGCTAGATGAACTAGGAGTTACAGATAATACTATTGTACAGTATGGTACTGATAATGGACCACATAAAAACACATGGCCAGATGCAGCATTAAATCCTTTTAGAGGAGAGAAAAACACCAACTGGGAAGGTGGCTGGAGAACACCATCAATGATACGTTGGCCTAATCATATTAAGGCAGGTTCAATTTCAAACGAAATTATTTCAGGATTGGATTGGATGCCTACATATTTAGCTGCAGTTGGAAACGATAATATTAAAGAAGAATTATTGAAAGGTAAGAAAGTTGGAAACAAAACATTTAAAGTGCATTTAGATGGTTATAATATGTTACCTCATATCACAGGAAAAGAAAAAGAAGGTAGAAGACACGAACTTTTCTATTTTTCTGATGATGGTGATTTAACCGCTTTACGTTACGATGATTGGAAATTTATTTTTATGGAACAGCGTGCTACAGGCACAATGAAAGTTTGGGCAAATCCATTTACCCCTCTTCGTATGCCTCTTATTTTTAATTTAAGACGCGACCCTTATGAGTTTGCAAATATTACATCTAACACCTATTACGATTGGCATATGGATCACGTATTTTTAATATTACCTGCTGTTAAAATAGTTGGTGATTTCTTAAAAACATTTGAAGCATTTCCTCCACGTATGAAAGCAGGAAGTTTTAGTATTGACCAAGTTATGGAACAAATATCAATACCTACAAGTAATTAAAATATTATTTTAATATATACAAAAGGTCAGGTTTTTCATTAGATCTGACCTTTTTTTTAATTTACAATTATGAAGAACATAAGTTTATTTATAATCATCATTCTTTTTGTATCGTGCACACAGAACGAAACAAAAGAAACTTTAAATAATGTTGCGGTTGAAAACTCAGACCCACTTCCTTCTTGGAATGAGGGTACTACAAAAACTGCTATTATAGATTATGTAAATGATGTAACAAACTCTGAAAGCCCAAACTTTATTGAAATAAAAAATAGAATAGCTACTTTCGATAACGATGGAAATTTATGGTCTGAGCAGCCTGCCTATTTTCAACTGTTTTTTGCAATGGATAGAATAAAAGAATTAGCAGCAGAGCATCCCGAATGGCAAAACGAGCAGCCTTATAAAGCTGTGTTAGATAATGATATGGAAGAGTTGGCTAAGCAAGGCGAACACGGACTTGTTAAGCTTGTAATAGCAACACATACAGGTAGTACAACCAACGAGTTTTATGCCATAGTTAAAGAATGGATTTCAAACGCTAAACATCCTACAAAAAATGTTGCTTACAATAAAATGGTTTTCCAACCTATGTTAGAACTGCTTCAGTATTTGCGTGCAAACAATTTTAAAACTTATATAGTTTCTGGTGGAGGTGTAGATTTTATGCGCGCCTTTGTTACTGAAATATATGGCATTCCCGAAGAACAAATTATTGGAAGTAGATTTAAAACAAAATACGATTATAATAATGGTAATCCTGTAATTAACAGATTACCCGAATTAGAATTTAATAACGATAAAGCAGGAAAAGCAATTAATATTCAAAAAATAATTGGAAAAAAACCAGTATTTTCGTCAGGCAATTCCGATGGAGATTTACAGATGATGCAATATGCAGCTTCTAACAAACTAAAAAGTTTTATGCTATATGTTCATCATACCGATAGTGTTAGAGAATGGGCTTACGACAGAACTTCGCATATTGGACGTTTAGATAAAGGTTTGGATGAGGCTAATGAAAAAGGCTGGACAGTTATAGATATGGAAAAAGATTGGAAAATAATTTATCCTTTTGAAATGAAGTAAAAACTTAATTTAATGACAACATTACAATCAATTCAGCAACTAAAAGAAAGAATGTCTAAGTCAATAATTGGACAAGATAAACTAGTAGAACGATTAATTTTGGTATTGCTAGCAGATGGCAATATGCTTTTAGAAGGATTGCCAGGTTTGGCAAAAACTCGTGCAATTAAATCTTTAGCAAGCGAGTTAAATTGTGGCTTAAGTCGTATTCAGTTTACTCCCGATTTATTGCCATCGGATATTACAGGAACCGAGATTTATCAACCAGAGTTGAAAGAGAAATTCGTATTTCAAAAAGGGCCAATTTTCAGCAACCTGATTTTAGCTGATGAGATAAACCGTTCACCTGCAAAAGTACAATCTGCTTTGCTTGAAGCAATGGAAGAAAGGCAAGTTACTGTGGCTGGCAAAACCTATAAAATGGACGAGCTGTTTATGGTTATGGCAACACAAAACCCTGTTGAACAGGAGGGGACATACCCATTGCCAGAGGCCCAAATGGATAGATTTTTAATGCATGTTATTATTGATTATCCTGATGACGCCTCGGAATTAGAAATTATGCGGTTAAATAGAAACGAGCAATCAAATAAGGGTGAAAAAGAAGAAACTGAAAAGCTTTCGCCACAAGTTGTTTTCGATGCTAGAAAAGAAATATCTGAAGTAACTATTTCAGAGAATATGGAAAAATATATTGTTGATATTATTTCGGCTACCCGTTATCCAAATAAATATAGCGAAGAATTAGCAATATGGATAGAATTTGGAGCAAGCCCGCGTGGTAGTATTTCATTAGATAAAGCCTGTAGAACTCATGCTTGGATGCATGCTAAGGATTTTGTTTCGCCCGATAATATTAGAGCTGTTGTTCACGACTGCTTGCGACATAGGCTAATACTTAGTTATGAGGCTAATGCCGATGCAATTACACCAGATAAGGTGCTTGATGAAATACTAAATCAAGTAGCTGTAGTGGCTTAAGTAAAAATATTAACCATATAAGACATAGAAGTAAATATAAGAAAAACTTAAATGAACTTATATGTCTCAAAAGAAAAATGAAAAATAACAAAGAAACTTATCCAGAAAAAGTATTTGTTTCTCTTCAAGAATTATTGAAGATGGAGCATTTATCTCGTGGATTTAGTTTCTTAGCAAAAAAGCAAAAAGTACGAAGTATATTAGGTGGTAAGCATGCCTCAAAATTACGAGGGCGCGGGCTTGATTTTGAAGAAGTACGAAACTATGTGGCAGGCGATGATATTAGAAATATTGACTGGAAAGTAACTGCACGTACACAAAAAACTCATTCGAGGGTTTATAGTGAGGAAAAAGAAAAACCGGCACTTATTATTGTCGATCAATCTAAATCAATGTTTTTTGGTTCGCAAAATAAAACGAAGTCAGTTGTGGCTGCAGAACTAGCTGCTCTAGTGGCTTTCCGTATTCAAAAAGAAGGCGATAGAGTGGGTGGTTTTATTTTTACCGATAATTCGGTTGATATAATTTATCCAAAAAGAAACAGGCAAAATATTTTAAGATTTCTTGAGAAGGTTGTCAAACGAAATAATGAATTACACAATTTAGTACCACAAGAATACGAACAAACTTTAAAGCAAATGCTAATTAAAATACAGAATATTGTTAGCCACGATTTTCTAATTGTAATAATTAGCGACTTTCAACTGTATTCGCCAGATATTATGAAGTTTATGAGTAGGCTTTCGTTACATAATGATGTAATTATTGCAAAAATTTATGACCCTCTTGAACAAGAAATTCCTAAAGAAAAATTTATTGCAGGAGATGGTGAAAAGCAACTTTCGATTAATGGAAAGGATAGCGACTTAAATAATAAGTTTAAATCAACATTTAATAACGATTTTGATGCCTTTAAAACTCAAATGAAAAAACATAAAATACCTGTACTTTCAATTAACACAATAGATGATGTTGATATGCAATTAAAGGAAATAATGATGGGTAAATAATTAAATGAATATACTTAAATACATATTATTTATATTACCAGCAGTGCTTCATGCACAAGTTGATACAACTAGTATTGTTCCAAATTTAGGTGCGTTAATTGAACCTGAAGCAATTCCTTTTACTTTTAATACTATTGGGTGGAAAGTGTTATTTACTGTGGTATCGATAGTAATTATAGTGTTATTTATTATTTGGTTAAAAACATATATTAAAAATAAATTTAGAAGAGAAGCGATTAGAAATATCAATAATATTACTAGCAAAAACAATCCTGTAAAGGAAATATTTGTAAACCTTAAAATTGTAGCAATAAAATCATTTGGTCGTCAAAATGTGGCTAATTTATCGGGAGAAGAATGGCTGATATTTTTAAATAGTAAAGCAAAAAATATTGATTTCCTTTTATTCGAGCACGAAATTAATCAAGCAATTTATAAAGATAAAAATATAGATAATGATAAACTGAAACAGCTAATTGCTATTTCAATAAAATGGATAAATACTTATGATACCAGAAATACCTAACAATTTTGAAATAATAAATATGTGGGTATTGTATTTATTGCCATTACCCATATTTGTTTACTTTTTAGTACCAGTATTAAAGCTAAAAAGCCCGAGTTTAGTAGTGCCCAATTTGCAAAAAGCAGAAAGTATTACGGCCCAGAAGTCACATAAATCGGCATTAGTAAAGCGCCGAAACTTTTTTGTTTGGATTGGTTTAATAGTTATATGGGTATTACTTATTGCGGCAATATCTAACCCTCAGTTGGTTGGTAAGCCAGAGCTGAAAGTAAAAACATCAAGAAACTTTTTAATTGTTGCTGATATTTCATTCAGTATGGCCAATAAGGATTGGCAAGTAGATGGTAAAAGCTTAACACGATGGGAAGCCGTTAAAACCGTTATGCACGAGTTTATTAGCAAAAGAAAAGGTGATAGAATGGGACTTATATTTTTTGCATCTAACTCATATATTCAGGCGCCATTTACTCCTGATATACTTACTGTTGATAAAATGCTTGATGAGGCTGATGTGGGAATGGCTGGGCAGATGACAAATATAGGGAAAGCTATTGTGAAAGGTATTGAGATGTTTGACCAAGA
This sequence comes from Bacteroidales bacterium, assembly GCA_023146135.1. Classification (GTDB taxonomy): domain Bacteria; phylum Bacteroidota; class Bacteroidia; order Bacteroidales; family UBA1556; genus UBA6267. Next base: position 12,200 of record JAGLCR010000045.1, on the reverse strand, counting down.
TACTATTAAAACTAAAGTAATGCTCTTGCTTACTGATGGTGTTGATAGCGGAACGGATATTTTGCCACTAGATGCTGCCGATATGGCCAAAAGAGATAGTGTTATGGTTTATACTATTGGAATTGGAAATAATACGGGTAATGGTACCGATCTTGATGAAGTTACGTTAACAGAAATAGCAGAACTGACAGGTGCTAAATATTTTTTAGCTAAGGATATAAATAGCTTAGAGCAGGTATATACGGAACTTGATAGATTAGAGCCAATAGAGTTTGAAGAAGAGAGTTTTAAACCTCGAACTTTACTTTATTACTATCCATTAGCATTGGCTATTTTTATTGCTATTGGAATGTTGTTTGTTATGGGGGTAGGTAAATTTATTGTAATGTTAATTAAAAAATAGAAACATTAAGGCATTAAGCAATATTAAGAAAACTTAATTAACCTTAACTTCTTAATGGTTCGAAAAGAGTAATGATAGAATATAATTTAACCATTAAGGTATTAAGCAATATTAATAAAGGCTTAACTTTCCTTAATTTCTTAATGGTTTAAAAAAAACGAGTAAAATGAATTATACAAAGAAGGAAATAACAGATCTATCATACAAGATTATAGGGTGTGCGATAGAAGTTCATAAGGAACTTGGTCCTGGTTTATTGGAAAGCGTTTATGAGAAATGCCTAAAATATGAACTAGAACTAAATGGTTTTGATGTGAAACAGCAAGTAAAAGTACCTGTTGAATATAAAGGGTTGGCATTAAATACTGAATTGCGACTTGATTTGCTTGTAAATGATGCAATTATTGTAGAATTAAAGGCAATTGAACATATATTGCCAGTTCATGAAGCTCAGCTATTAACCTATATGAAATTATTAGAAAAACCACAAGGGTTACTTATAAATTTTTATACTGATAATATTACTAAATCAATGAAACCATTTGTTAATGATTTCTTCAAACTATTAGATGACTAAATTAATTAACCATTAAGAAAATAAGGCTAGCTAAGGTCTCCATAATGCCTTAATGGTTCAAGAAGTAATGAAAGAGATAATTAAAAATATAAATTGGGAAGAGTTCCATTTTTTACGACCAGATTTTTTGTGGTTGCTAATCCCTGCTATATTAATTTTTGTTATAGGAATGTTTCTGTTACAAGAGAATATTAAATGGCAAAAAATAATATCCCCACACCTTCGTAAATACATGATAACAGAAGGAAGCGGAATGAAACGTTTTTTAATGCACTTGGCCTTATTTCTTACAATATCATTAGCAATTATTGGTTTATCTGGTCCCACATGGAAAAAGATTGAATTGCCCGGAAAAGTATTAGAAACACCATTGGTTATTCTGTTAGACCTATCGCAGAGTATGATGGCCGTCGATATTCAGCCCAACAGATTAGAGCGAGCAAAATTTAAGATTAACGACCTAATTACTGAAAAACCTGGAGCAAGAATAGCTCTAGTTGGTTTTGCAGGGACTGCACATACAATAATCCCACTTACAAGCGATTATAAAATAATAAATACTCATGTAAAAAGTTTATCGCCAAAAATAATGCCTTTTGCAGGAAGTGATTTAGAGGCTGCACTTATTCTGGCAGATACAATTACAGCTGTAACAACAGCACCGGGAACAGTATTAGTTTTCTCTGACGATTTTGATAATAACAGCTTTGAACTTTTGCAAAAATATGTATCCAACAGTAAAAACAAGCTTATTATTGTTCCAATGAATACTGCCAACGGATCTAAAATACCAATACCAAATACTAAAAGCAGTTACTTCAAAAATACCAAAGGTGAGTATGTGATTTCTCAACTTAAGCCTGTTATTATTAATAAGCTAAAATCGATCGAAGGAATAACGGTATCTCATCTTACTCTAGATAATAGTGATATGGAACTTCTTGCTAAAAATATTAGCAAGAATCTAGAATTTAAAGAAAAAGACAAAGAGAAAGAAGACGATTGGGAAGATTACGGTTTATGGTTTATCCTCCCATTTATTGCCTTAGTATTATTTTGGTTTAGAAAAGGATGGGTGCTTTTTTCAGTATTATTTGTTTTTAGTTTTTCTTCATGTCAAAATAATGAAAAAGAAGCGAAGTCAAAATTTATAGATTTATGGTTAACTAAAGATTATCAAGCGCAGCAGTTATATAATTCAGAACAATATCAGCAAGCTGGCAAAACATATAATAGTAATATTCGTTCGGGTATTGCATGGTATAAATCAGGTGATTATGAAAAAGCAATTGAGGAGTTCGAAAAAGATACTTCTGCCATGGCTACATATAATTTAGGATTGGCATATTATCAAAATGGTGATTATGCCGCATCTGCAATGGCATTTGGTATAGCTGCCGAATTAGATAATAGTCTTAAAGAGAAAGCTAGTAACAATCAGCTTGTTGTACAGCGTATTTTGGATGGGCAAAGCCAAGCAAATATTGATGAAGCAACCGAAGCAGCTCCTGAGCAAATAGCAAAAAATAAAGAAAATAAAGACTCTGAAGATTTAGGTGGTGGCGGACAAGAGGCAAAAAAAGAGGACCTGAAAAAAGAGCGTAAAGAAGAGACCGTAAGTACTGATATTCGCAAAGGAAAAGAAATGGAATTTGTTCCTGATGATTTTAAATCGGAGAAACAGGATAATCCTCAAAAAATAGTAATGCAAAGACTTGACGATGATCCGGCATTGTTTCTTAAACGAAAATTTATATATCAAGTTAAGAAAACGGGACTTAAACCAAAGAAGGGATTAACAAAATGGTAAAAATATATTCTTAACTTCTTAATGGTTTAAAAGAAGATTAACTGGAAAGATATAACCATTAAGGCATTAAGATAGATTAAGAAAAGACAAAATAGTTGAGGGCTTAACTTCTTAATGATTTAAAAGAAGATTAACTAGAAAGATATAACCATTAAGACATTAAGATAGATTAAGAAAAGACAAAAGATTAAAGTATAAATGAGAATAATTTTAACATACATATTAATTATAATAACGCAATTTGTTTTTGCACAAGGGCATATATTCACTACTGTTAAGTTTAACAAAAAAAGTGTTTACGTGGGCGAGCCAATTGAAGTAACGGTATCTGTTTATACTTCAACATGGTTTACAAAAGGAGTCAATCCGGGTAATATAAAAGTTAACGGAGCATTTTCTTATTATTTCCGCTCGGTAAGTATGAGTAGGAAAATAAATAACAAAACCTATGCAGGTGTTGAAATGTTATACTATGTTATTCCTTTCGAAGATGAAGATATTAGTTTTCCCGTTGTCACATTTCAGGTTGAAACTCCAGATGATGGCGATTATAAAGGGAAAAAGAAATCGATAACTACTAAAGCAAAGAAAATTATTATTAAGTCTATCCCTAGAGGCTTTAATAAAGAGCAGTGGCTGGTTACATCTAGTTTGAGTGTAAGTGATAAGTGGATAGGAAATATAAAGAATGTGAAAGTAGGTGATGTTTTAGAGCGAAAAGTATCTCGTAATGTCGTAGGGACCGTTTCAGAATTAATTCCACCGATAGTATGGGATAGTATAAATAATACTAGTTTGTATCCATCGGCATCATCAGTAAAAAATCATAAATCGAAAACATCTATTTCATCATTCAGGGTAGATGCTGTACGGTATTTATTCGAGAAAGAGGGTGAGCTTATTATCCCCGAAATGGTATTCACATATTGGAACCCATACAGAAATAGGCAGTATAAACGAACACTGAAAGCTATTAAAATTAATGTATTGCCTAATCCGAATTTAGGAATACTTGTAAGTATTAAAGATAGTTTGAATGCAGAATTAATTGCAAGCACGCAAAAGGAGACTGAAGAAGAATTTAGTTTTATGGGCCTTAGCTTAAAACAATTAATTATATATTCTGTGCCAGTAATAATACTATTATATATAGTTTTCAGGCTATTGAAATGGCTTTTCATAAAGAAAAGAATTATTCAACATTTAAAACAAAAGCGAGTAGAATATCTTAATTCGGAAAAATATATGTTTAAAAAACTTGTTTCCACTTTAAAACACAAACCAAAAGATCAGCAGGTTACTGCAATATATAATTGGGTTGATAGTTTAATGCTAAGTGAACCAAGTCTACAATATTTAGCCAATAACTATGGCAATAAAGAATTTGTAGTTGAGGTTGAATCATTTTTCAATAATAAAGATAAAGAGCTAAGTATTAAATTATTAAAGCAGTCACGTAAAAATTACTTGTCTAATAGGAATAATCAAACAAAACCAATTGTGTGGATAAATCCTTAATTTATATCTCTTATAAAACTTAAATCAAGAAAGTTAGTGTTCGTTTAAACGGCGTTTTAGCCTTCTACATGGAGAAGAAGCATTGTTTCAAGTGTGAAAAATATATTTACTTTTATAAAATATATAGGAGTAAACAATCAGTTTAAGTAATGAGCGATTTGAATAAGCAGTACTTCCAAACGAAAAAGACTCATAAAGAGCATTTTAATAAGTTTGGATGGCTGTTGTGGATTACTATTTTTCTTTTTATAGTATTCATTATTTTCATGATAGTTAAGCTGCAAACACTTGGTATTAAATAACATACTTATGGCAAAAATATTGATAATAGATGATGAAGCTCCAATCAGGCGTACACTACGTGAGATTTTGGAGTATGAAAAATATAAAGTAGAAGAAGCTGCCAATGGTATTGAAGGTTTAGAGAAGATTAAAAACGAGCAGTTTGATATGATTCTTTGCGATATAAAAATGCCGGGTAAGGATGGGATTGAGGTTTTGGAAGAGTCGATGAAGTTTACTGACACCCCCATAGTTATGATTTCGGGGCATGGGAATATCGAGACTGCCGTTGAAGCTATTAAGATTGGTGCGTTTGATTATATTGCAAAGCCATTGGATTTGAATCGCTTGTTGATTACCTTGCGTAATGCAATGGATAAATCAAAGCTTATCACTGAAACAAAAGTGCTTAAAAAGAAGGTGAGTCAAAAGTATGAGATGATTGGCGAGTCGGAGCAGATCTCAAGTATTAAGGAGTTGATTGAACGGGTAGCACCAACCAATGCTCGTGTACTTATCACTGGTGAAAATGGGACAGGAAAAGAGCTGGTTGCACATTGGCTACATGAAAAAGGAGTGAGGTCAAAAGCTCCATTTATTGAAGTTAATTGTGCTGCTATTCCATCTGAACTTATAGAAAGTGAGTTGTTTGGCCATGAGAAAGGAGCCTTTACCTCGGCACACAAACAACGAAAAGGAAATTTTGAGCAAGCGCATGGGGGAACCCTGTTTTTGGATGAAATAGGTGATATGAGTTTATCGGCACAGGCAAAAGTATTGCGTGCTTTGCAAGAGAATAAGATTAGTAGAGTAGGAGGCGAGAAAGAGATATCGGTAGATGTGCGCGTGATTGCTGCAACTAATAAAAATTTGGCTGAGGAAATTTCTAAAGGAAAATTTCGCGAGGATTTATACCACCGCTTAAGTGTAATTGTAATTGAGGTGCCCGCTTTAAGAGAGCGTAAAGGCGATATTTCCGTATTGGCACAGCATTTTATGGAGGATATTTCGGCTGCCAATGGTAAAGCACCTCTAGCTTATTCTTTTGAAGCGTTAAAAATGTTGGAAGATATGCCTTGGAGCGGTAATGTGCGTGAATTGCGCAATGTTGTGGAGCGTTTAGCTATTCTTTGTGATCAAAATGTAGATGAAAAGGATATAGAGCTTTATGTGAAACCTTTGGCTAAATAGTACTTTTTGTTATCTAATTGCAGACTGCAATAAACGATAAATAATGAAAAAAGCTCTCTATATTTTAGCCCTTGTATTAATCATTTCTAAGTACATTGTTTTTAATGCTGACGGGTTTTGGATTGTGTATTTATCAATGTTTGGTTTTGTGGTGTTAATTGCCTTGCTAGGCCTTTCTTTAATTTACTTTATAAGCATTATCCTAAATAAATCCTTTAACATATCTATCGTAATGCCATTGTTAATTAGTGCATTATCCTTAGTTATTATTATTTATAATCCCATTGGAAAAGCTATAGAATACTTTAAAAGCCCAATTGTATTAGGTGGGTATTGTGAGCATACGGTAACTTATGTTTCTTTAAGTTTTAGAGAGGATGGAACTTTTTATCACAATCCAGGAAATTTCCTTTCCAATAAAAGTGCTGAGGGTGAGTATAGGATAAAAGATGATACCATATTTTTACAATTCACAAAAGGCATGGAGGATATTAATACCAATGACACATTGATTATTCGCAGTACATATTTTGAAGAGTTAAGTACTGATTCCTTGCATCACCACGTATTCAAAATAGAGACAAATCATTTGAATGATTAAGTTGGTATTGTATAATTATTCGTTGACTAATAAACTAAAAGAACCGCCAAACAATAAAGAATAAACTAAAGCTTGTCATAAGCAACATGCTTATTATCGCATACCACTTAAGAAAAGGCTTTGGGCGATCAGCTTGAGGCATATGCTTACTAGTAACAACCATATAATTCAATATTGCTAGCACAGGTCCTAATACAAAGCTTAAAGTAGTAGCAAAATCTACCATTCCTTTCATGCTACTCACAAAGAAACCAAGTATTACCACTGTGCCAGTAAAAAGAATTGCCATCCATAAAAACCATAAATTGCGGTCGGCCTTGGTCTTTTTAATATTCATTTTAGGAATCAGTATTTGTGTTGTTGGAACCATCACTCGCGAATAAGCATCGAAGCAGGTGAGGGTAGTGGAAAACATGGTAGCTAGTGCTGCTGTTGCAATTACAGGATACGCCCAAGGGCCAATACTTGAAGTAAATAACTTTATTAGTTGACCCGCAAACACCAAACTGCTCCCACTAAATTCTTCGCCAGAACCATACATCACTAAAGCACCTAAGCTAAGAAAACCAAGGGCTAAAAAGGCTGTGCCGAAATAACCAATCTTAAAATCAAGCATCGCTTCTTTGCGTGTAACTTTTACTTTAGTCTCTTTAGCTTTAGCCTCAGCCCAAATCGACTGCCATATGGAAATGTCAATGGGGCCTGGCATCCATCCAAAGAAGGCAATCAGGAAAGCCACATCCATTGGATTATCATAGCTAAATAATTTTATAAACTCTGGATTTGGATGATAACCATTTTTGAAGTAAGCACTAAACACCGCTAGTACGGTGGAAAGTGCAAGAATCACAATCACATACTTTATAAGTTTGTCGAGCAAACTATATCTGCCAACAATAAGCAATACCATGGTTATTATTAAAAGAAATACACTAAGCCAAAATGCTGATAGCTCAAATCCAAATACATTGCCTAAAAGCCCGGCAGTAACAATAGTAACCCCCGATTGCAAAACAAACATGGAGGCTATGGTTACTCCTGCATAGAGCCAAACAGCCCATTTGCCAATTTTTTCATAGCCGCGTATAAGATTTTCGCCAGTGGCGGAAGTATAGCGAGGAGCAAATTCGAAAAATGGATATTTCAAAATATTGGCTATAATAATAATCCATACTAATTCGAATCCAAATCCAGCGCCTGCACGTGTGGATTGTACCAAATGCGAAACTCCTATTGCTGCCCCAGCATATAGAAGACCCGGGCCCATCACTTTAATTAGTTGCTTGCCTGTCATGATGTTTATTTATGTTTTTTTTGAAATAAAGTGGAAATCAATTTATCACCTCAAATATTAAACATATTAATTTTAATGCTCAACGCTTCCGATACGCTTCTCAATGCTTTCAATCTTTTGCTTCATACCATTGCTACGCCCTTTGCGAATGTCGATAGTGATAGCAGAATAAACTCGCTCTGAGAATGGTTCTAATACTTTATATGATTTATTGACTATTTCAAGAGCTTCTTCCAGAGTGTCAGTTTCTATGCTTGTTCCCATAGGATTTAGTTTGTATGGAACTCCACTTTCTGCAATCATCTTGAGCACCTTGCTCACATATTCGCTTGCACCTTTGTCTCCTTTATCGGTTGGGAATATGGCGAAATTTAATATTGTTGACATAATATTGTTTTTATTGTTTGAGCCTCAAATTTAAGTAGAAATTCAATTAAATGAACACCATGAGTGCATAAAATGAAAATTAGCACTAAAAATTGGATGAGTGCAGTAATTAGACCTGAAAAATAACCAATTCAAACTATTTTATGAGTTCCAAATAATCCATGCTGTTTCGGCCTGCTGCTCTAACATCTCCATTCCGTTTTTAATGGTGGCGTCTTGATTCTCCGCCTTTTTTAGAAATAAAGTTTTCTCAGGATTATATATCAAATCGTAAACTAAATGAAAACGATTGATACCATCGTAAGGAATATCAGGGCATTTATCCTCATTAGGAAACATTCCAAGGGGCGTGGTATTAATGATAATTTTATGTTGGCTTATCATTTCTTTGGTAAGATCATTCCATGCTAATTCGTTTTCGTTTTTAGGATTACGAGCTACCACCAATGGATCTAACGACCATTGTTCTAAAGAGTGTACTACAGCTTTTGATGCACCACCATTTCCCAGCACTATTGACGAGTCGTGATGCATTTCCATTATTGCCAAAAAGGAAGACATAAAACCATCAATATCGGTATTATAACCAATGAGTTTCCCGTTTTCTACTTTTACACAATTACAGGCTCCAATATCTTCTACCACCACATTCATTTCATCAAGATAAGGGATAATCGATTCTTTATAAGGAATGGTTACGCTAAAACCTTTAAGCTCAGGATTATTTTTTACCCAATCTTTAATTTGATTAATATCATCTAGTTCAACTAAATCAAACTGACAATCGATAATTCCTTCCTTTTCAAATTTAGCATTAAAATATTTAGCCGAGAATGAATGGTCTAGATTTTTGCCAATAAGAGCGTATTGCTTCATAATTAGTATGTATTATGTGTTTTATTGAAAATGCTAATCTAACAGCTATGCTTTGGCTTCTTCTACCTCAGCGGCGCTACGTTCCATTAGCCAAATACTTGCAATTCCCACAATCATAATGGTTACTGCAATAAAAAACTCCGAATTTATGTCTGGTAAAAAGAAATCATATCCAACAACTTTCACTTTATCACCAAAACTTTCTTCAATAGCGTTTTTCCATGGCCAAATAATCCCTAAGGATCCAAGTATAAAACCAGTTAAAGCACCAATAGTTTGGTCTTTGAATTTCTTAAATAGCCATGATAGTATATGCGAAAATGCAATGAGTCCGCCAACCGCTCCAATGCCAACAGGAATAAGCACATCGAGCCTGAAATTGTTAATTGCATCAATGGCAACTAGCTGGTAATTACCCAAAAGAATCAATACAAATGAGCCAGATAAACCTGGCAAAATCATGGAGCAAATGGCAACAACGCCACATAGTACCAGGTATAAAAAACCATCGTTTTCAGTTGCAGGAGTCAGAAAAGTAAATAATAATGCAATGCTTGTTCCTATAATAAAAGTGATATAAACACTCAATCGCCATTTCTCAATAGTTTTGCCTACAAAATAGATGGAGGCCAATATTAAACCAAAAAAGAAGGACCAAATAAATACAGGGTATTGTTCAAAAAGGAATTCAAAAACTTTAGCAACAAGTATAATAGCGAAGCCCACGCCTGCGAAAATAGCGATAAGAAAACCTAGGTCAGTATAAGCGAAAAACTCTTTTATTTTACCTGTCATCAGTAGTTTTATTGCCTTGAGGTCGAATGATTTTATTGCGTTTATCAATCGTTCAAATACACCTGTTATAAGGGCTATTGTACCCCCAGAGACACCAGGTATTACATTTGCTATACCCATAGCCATGCCTTTAATCATTATTATAAAATACTCTTTTATCATATGTTTCTATTTATTTTTCTGTTGGTATTCTTCCATTAGTGCAATCAGGTTGTCGTCTGTGTTAAGCATAGCAGCCTCACTCATCAACTGTATTGTTATTTGGGTGTCTATTTCCAAAGCCTGACTTAAATATTCATAAGCGATTTTAGTACGACCTTGTTCGTAGGCAAACTCAAATTTACGAAAATAGATTTTACAATTATTCTTGTCAACAAGTAGCCCTTTTTCTAAGGTTTCTTTAGCCTTCATTATTTGGCCAACTTCCCAGTAAACACCAGCCAAATCATACCAAATATCTTTATTGTCAGCCTTGTTTTGTGCAACTAATTCGTAGGTCTTCAATGCTTCATCATAGTTTTCTAACTCCACAAGAGCATCGCCCAAAAGGTATTGAAAATCCATATTATCAGGTTCAAGCTTTACAGCCTCAATGATAAAAGGAAGTGCTTTTTTATAGTTATTAAGCTTTTCGTAAACCAAGCCTATATTAACCCATGCCTCGGCCAATCGGTCGTTTGTCTCTACGGCCTGCATATAATTTCGTACGGCTCCATCCAAATCATCCAAATGTTCGTAACACTGGCCGATATACATATAAGTTACTCCGTCAGGCTCTTCATAATGAAAGGTTTCTTGAAACTGCGTAATTGCATTGCGATATTTCTTCAGATTAATCAACGCATTGGCCTTATTAAAATAGGCCGAAGCAAAGGTTTCGTCAATGGCAGTGGTAAAGTCGTATGCTTCAATGGCCTTTTCAAAGAGCTCCATATTACTATAGGATATGCCTAAATTAAACCAAGCCACTTTTGAATAAGGGTGTTCATCCACCCATTTCTGAAAAAATAGAATGCTATTTTCATGCTCCTTAATCATTTCATAGCAAAACAAAATCTCATATAATGCACCTTCATCCTCTATGTCATTACCTTCATTCAAAACACGCTCAAGGTACTCAATAGCTATTGTGTACTCGCCAATACTTTCGTATTCATAGGCAATGTTCATCCACAAATCTTTGGCATTAGCCCCGCGTTTTATGGTTTCTTCGTAGCACTCAATAGCCTTATCATGCTTTTTCATTCGGCTGTACACATGAGCCAATGATTGACGAATAAGAAAATTGTTAGGCTCAATCCCTATCAACTCTTCAAGTAGCTTAACCGCTTTATTATATCGCTTATTTGCCGAAAGTCTTTGAGCTTGTCTTATTTTGAAATTGATATGATGGGGATGAATATCCGAAGCGGAGAGCAAAGCAATTTCCAAGCGATTGGTATTTTGATTTAAGTCATAATAATCAATAATCTCTTCAAACTCTTCCACATCAAAATAAGTTGCACCGCCTGACGCAAGCTTAGACTCAAAGCGAACGATGAGCTTTTTTACATCCTCAGTACTATATTCTTCATATTCTTCTTCCATGCGAGCATATTATTATATCAATACAAAAATACTAAAAAGCAATTTTCTATGGCTTAAATAGATTTAAATGTTTAAGGAGTTTTTAACATGTTTTTTAAGGCTTTATTTTGGGCGCAACCTATCCTTAGCTCGAGCCGCACACAGGTCGTGTCATTCGCTATATCTCCTTTTTCAAAAAAAATGAAAAAGGAGGATGCCGCTGCTACCACTTGCACATTGCACTTTTCTATTGATAAATAGTGCATAAAATACTCCGCTTACCTCCATTATTTCGAAACTCACCGAGGTAAATCCCTTGCCATATGCCCAATGCCAATCTGTGGTTTTGGATAGGAATATTAATACTTACTGAGCTTAAGCTCGATTTTATATGAGCGGGTAGGTCATCATCTCCTTCAAAAACATGAGTATAATCAGGATCATTTTCTGGAACTAACTTATTAAATACGGTTTCAAAATCAAATCGCACACTTGGGTCAGCGTTCTCATTAATACAAATCCCTGCCGATGTATGCCTAAGAAAAATATTTAACATTCCGGTTTCTGGTAAACTATCCAGCATAGATTCAATATGCTTAGTTATTAAGTGAAAACCTCGTTTATAGGCTGGTAGCACAACTTCTATTTGCTTTATCATTTGTATATTGCTTAGTAATAATTGCAAAAGTATATAAATGATTATGGTTTGTAAGGATTTATCTTCTTCTTCGACTATTAAAATACGTTAATAAGATAAACATCATAAAAATGCAAAAGGTATTTTGATTTATTTTGCAATCAAATATTTAGATAAATGGATACATCAACAATAATTACAGTGAATATGCCCAATTTTGATGAGGTGCTTAGCAAAGACATTGTCTTAGTCGACTTTTGGGC